>JAJKIL010000063.1 GCA_021154515.1 Niastella sp.
ATCAACCACCGATTTTGAACATTTTGATTTTAAAAAGAACCGGGAAGAAGATATTAAAAGTGTGGAAAGAGGGAAGGGAGCGGGAAAATAATAAGAAAGATTTCTGCAAGATGTTGTTAAATAATACAAATTTACCGATGGGTTCAAAGGTGTAATCACTTTTGCTGAATGTATTGGCTTGCTATTTGCATCTTTTTATAGTAAAGATAAAGTCTATGAAAAAGATACTATTTGCCCTTCTGTTGAGCGCTGGTTTAATGAGGGGAGCATCCGCTCAGGAAACAAAAGCAAGCGATGTGCCCGCAGCAGTTAAAACAAATTTTAAAACTGCCTTTCCAAATGCTAAAGATGTTGATTGGAAAACGAAGGAAGGAAAATACAAAGCAAAATTTGAAGTAGATGGTACGGACTATATGGCTTCTTATGGCGCTGATGGCAAAATATTGTCAAAAGGTTTGAAGATAAGACGATCTGAACTACCAACACCAGTGACGGATGCTGTAAAGAATTCCGGCAAAACTATAGATAATGTATACAGGATAGATAAGAACGGGTCCACTTACTACCTGGTAAAACTGGAAGGCGATCAGGATACCAAAGTAATATATACACCTGATGGCCAGATAGCAAAAGAAAAATTGGACGAGTAAATATTTTAGATTGATTTTGATTCCTGAAAACAAAGAGGCCGTTCCGATCATAGGGACGGCCTCTTTGCATTATCGCTGTTCGGCCCATGCCAGGCCATCCGGCGAACGGCCTACTTCCAAATGGCCGGTTACCTCCAATGTTTTGAGATCTATTACTGCAATGTAATTATCGGGTGAACACGCAACAAATGCACGTGAACCATCCGGCACCATTAAAATACCGGCAGCGCCTTTACCAACTTTCACGCGTTTGCGTTCTTTCTGCGATTGTGCATCGTATATGAGCAGATCGCCTGAACTAAGGCTTGTGATGAAGACCATTTTGCCATCGGGTGTAAACTTAAGCCGGTTGGCGCCTACTGCTTTTGCATCGATGGTAGTGATGAGCTTTTCTGTTTCCACATCAATAACGGCAATGCTCCCGTCGTCACTGCCTGCTGTCCACAACTGTTTTCCATTGGGCGATACATCAAAACCTTCACAGCCTCTGGCAACGGGAATGACAGTTTGTGACCAGTCTTCCCGCGGTTTGCCATTACTTGTAAGAATGCTCACCGTGCCGGAGTGCACGTTGGTGGTAAAGATCTTTTTTGCATCGGCCGAAACGTATAACATATGTGTTCTGTCCTGGCCCGTACCCATGCTCCAGTCCAGTTTACCGGTGGCAGGGTCATAACGCCCAACAGCTTTGCTGCCTTCTGCCGAGAACCACACCTTACCATTTGCAAATTCAATTCCATGCGGTCCATACAACGGCCTGGTGTCAACGTCTTTCAATGGCTTTTGCGCCAGCAGATCGATCACATTGATCTCATGCAGGGCGCCGCCGCCATAGATGGAAACATACGCCGTTTTGCCATCGGTAGAGGCGATCACTTCATGCGGGTCTTCACCCACCGGAACCCGGGCCATTACTTTTAATGTGGCCGGATCTATAATGGCCAGTGTATGATCGGCTTTTGACAAAGCCAGTAACAGTTTCCGGGACTGCGATTGAGCGTTACAAGCTTCTCCCAAAAGAACCATGAGTCCAAATATGGTGATAGTTATTCTATTCATATTACCGAGTTTGCTTATTCAATGTAAGCTTATTTGGCTTGCTATTGACTGCAGGGCACGGTTTTTTTATATACCTAAATAGTAGAAAATTATAATATTGACCCTCTAACGCTACCGGTTGAAACTGCAACTCAAATATCTTTTTAGAATATTGAAAATATTTCTGGCAGTTGTATTAACGCTGGTTGTTGCAGTGGTTATATATGTATCTGTCAATAAAAAGAAGATCATTCAGCAGGTTACCAGCGAGATCAGCGACCAGTTAAATGGCCAGGTAGTTATCGGAAATATTGAACTTAGTTTTATTAGAAATTTCCCCCACATCTCCGTACTACTTCATGACGTCAGTATCACAGATACGTTGTTTAATACCCATCATCATACCTTTTTTAAAGGGAAGGAAATATTTGTCAGCATAAATGTTTTAAAACTGATCGACCACAAGCCGCCAATAAAGGGCATCAGGTTACAAACCGGTGAACTGTATTTATACACCGATTCTTCAGGGTACACCAATACTTACCTGTTTCATTTAAAAAAGGATACAATAAGCGGCAGCGGACAAAGCGAAGCAAAAAATGAATTGAAGAATGTATTGCTGAAAAATGTTCGCTTTATTGTTGATGACAGAAAAAAGCAAAAATTGCACGACCTGGTAATTAATCAGCTAAAAGTGGGCATTGACCATAAGGAGAACCGGCTTGTACTTATTACAAAGGCAGATATTCTTATAAAAAGCCTTGCCTTTAATACGATGCGCGGAAGCTTTGTTAAAGACAAAGTGTTTAGGGGGAATTTTAATCTGGCATTTCAAAAGGCATCTAAATACCTGTCTTTCGATAGCATTAATATACAGGTATCAGGACAGTCGTTTAATTGTAGCGGGCAATTTGAGTTGGCAGGCGACCAACCGCAGTTTTGGTTACGCATACATACACGAAAAATATTGTATGATTTTGTAAAATCGGCCCTGCCGCAAAAGATCGCCAATTCCCTATCTATCGTTGATGTTAATAGCCCATTGAGTGCAAGCGTAAATATAGCCGGCCCGCTAAAAGGAGGAGAGCCTAAAATATATGTCAACTGGGTAGCCCATGACATTAGTTTAAATACACTTTTCCTGGATTTTGAACATGCCAGTTTCAATGGTTTCTTCAGTAATGAAGTGGTGCCTGGCTTACCCCGGAAAGATCCGAACTCTGTAATTGAAATAAATAGTTTTACCGCTCAATGGCATGGGTTACCTGTTCAATCTGAAAAGATCAGGATATTGAATTTATACCAGCCATTACTCACTTGCGATCTTACGTCCAGATTTCCTCTTGTGGCATTAAATGAATTGATAGGAAGCAAAACCTTATACTTAAACCAGGGGGAGGGAAATGTACAATTAAATTATAAAGGCCCGCTGGCCAGGAACGATAGCACGAACTCATTTTTAAATGGTACCATTACATTTAAAGATGCCACTATTGAATATGAACCTCGAAACGTGGAAATGAAGAACGTGAACGGTAAACTGACTTTTAAAAAGTCTGATGTTTTAATTGAGAACCTGCATTGTAATGTGCTGAATAATGACATCACCATGAATGGTCAGGCCAAAGACCTGCTAACGCTTATCAATACACAACCTGATAAGGCAATTATTAACTGGAATATTTACATGCCTGTTATGAATGTGGGTTCGTTTATATACCTGTTCAAATCAAGAAGCGCAGAAAACCTAAAATCTGAAAAGAAACCCGTGTTGAAGGTGGCAGATAAAATGGATGATTTTATTGAAAATGGAAAATTACATGTGAAATTAAAGGCGGATAAGCTTATCTATAAAAGTTTTGAGGGAAGAAATGCACTGGCGGATATTACCCTGCTGAATGATCGCTACCTCATTGATAACGTTAGTATGGATCATTCCAGCGGTCATATTGCATTTAAAGGCAGCTTATTGAACAAGGCAGACTTTCATCTGGCTAACCTGGAAGTAAATATGAACAATGTGAATGTGAGCAAAGTGTTTGCCGATTTCAACAATTTTGGGCAGGACGGGCTTACTGCCCAAAGTTTGGAAGGTAGATTAAATGCAAACATTGAAGCATCGATGAATATAGCGAATGATGGTCATGTTATTCCTGCCACCGTTGTAAGCCGGGTAGATTTTTCGCTTGAAGATGGCGCGCTGAATAATTATGAGCCCATAAAAAAATTACAAAAGTTTATTTTTAAGAAGCGGAATTTTGATAATATCAGGTTTGCCGAATTAAAGAACAGGCTTGAAATAAGCAACCAGGAAGTTAAGATCAACAGGATGGAAATTCAATCCACTGTTATGTCAATATTTATAGAAGGTGTATACAATAAGAAAGGGACTACCGATTTGAGCATTCAGGTTCCTTTGAGCAATCTTAAAAAACGTGATGAGAACTATAATCCCGAGAATATAGGGGTTAATAAAAAAGGAGGCAGAAGTATTTTTATCCGCGGCCAGCCGGGCCCGGATGGAAATATAAAATTTAGTCTTGACCTGTTTAAAGAGTATCAAAAAGATAAGAAGGCTGATAGTTTAAAGGATAAAATGAATGAACAGCCATGAAGAATATTTATATAGGAACTTCCGGGTGGCATTATAAACATTGGATTGGCACATTTTACCCATCGGACATAACGGCAAAACAGCAATTTGAACATTATGCAAAGCTTTTTGATACCGTTGAAATAAATAATTCATTTTATAAGTTACCACCCAGAACGGTTTTTGAAGGCTGGTATAAGAATTCTCCTAAAAAGTTTTTATTTGTAATCAAAGCAAACCGGTTTATAACGCACAACTTAAAGCTTACAAGACCCACAGAGCCACTGACGAGGCTGTTTAACAGCATTCTTGCCCTGAAAGAAAAATTAGGGCCTATATTATTTCAGTTACCACCCAAATGGAAGGTGAATGTAGAACGCTTAAAAGAATTTCTTAAAGCTTTGCCGGCCGGTTACAGTTATGTATTTGAATTTAGAAACGACACCTGGTATAATGAAGAGGTCTATAAGTTGCTGCAGGAATATAATTGTGCTTTCTGCATTTATGAACTGGGTGGTCATATGTCGCCGATAAAGGTTACGGCCAATTTTGTTTACCTCCGCCTGCATGGGCCGTTAGATAATAAATACCAGGGCAGTTATAGTAAAACAGTGCTCAGAAAATGGGCAAAGAAATGCCTGGAATGGCAAAGCCAGAAAAAGAAAGTGTATGTTTATTTTGATAATGACCAGGAAGGGTATGCCGCTTTTAATGCGATCACCTTAAAAGCGATAATAGACGATTTGGCAAATAGGGTACGAGTACGGTAGATTAGTTATTGCGTTTTCTTTGATTCTTCCAACCGTCTTCTTAATTGGGCGGAAGGTAAATAGATCTGGAACCCAACAGACAACTGCAGGTCGCTTGATGAAACCCTGTTGCCAAAACCAACAATGCCCCTGTATTTTAAAAGCGCTTCCAGGCCAATATTGGAAGTAAGGAAGTAAGTCCAACCCGGGCCAATACCCAAGCCCAGTCCATTGGTGTTTTCACCAGAAGCGGGATTGGTGCCTTCTATACCTGCGTTTGCTTCCAGAAAGAAGCGTGAGTTTCGTATTACATTTGCTTCAGTGCCGAGGTAGTAACGTCCCAACAGGCCAACACCATAATCAATGCTTTCACCACCGCCTTTCGAGGTAAGCAGGCCAAAGTTCAAATAACCACCTAATGCCAGGTTATTGCTAAAGAAGTAAGCCAGTTTGGGATCAAGACGAATGGAGAAGTTTCCGCCTTTGTTCAGGCTAAGATCAAAGTTTGCAATATCAGCGCCCCATAAAAGATTGCCACTTTGGATCTGTGATCTTGCACTACCGATGATCAAATGCGAAAGGATGATTAAAGTAAATAGTTTTTTCATGACTCGCCATTTAAGCATAAAGGCATAAAAAATTATGCCCTGCATAATGTATAATGGCATGAAAATAAATTGTATTAAAGGTAGCACATGAAAGAGCATTGAGCGATCTTGATTACCTTCGCAAAAAACGAGTTAACTCTACATGCGGATCTTAAAAGATACCCTTCTGCTGCTGGTAGTGAGCCTGCCTGCTTTTACCCAACAAATTGTAACCCCAGGCGTTTCCAGCGAATTGTCGAAACACCGCCGTGCGGAGATCTCCAATATACGTTACCAATTAGATTTCCAGATCCCGGCCACTAAAACAGAAAGCATTCAGGGTAAGGAAATCATTTACTGCAATCTTAAAACAAATTCACAGCCGCTGCAGATCGATTTCAAACAACATGCCGATCATATACAGGCGTTATGGATTAATGGCAAGACCATTACGCCGAAGCTCGAAAACGAGCATCTTATAATTGCGCCTGCGCAGTTGCGCAAAGGCAATAACACTATCAATCTTCAATTCATTGCCGGCGACGCTTCCCTCAATCGCAATGCGGAATATTTATATGCGTTGTTTGTGCCCGATCGCGCCCGCACCGTTTTTCCCTGTTTCGATCAACCCGACCTGAAAGCTCATTTTGCCTTGACGCTGCGGGTGCCAACCGGGTGGAAGGTGATGGCCAACGGTAAATTGAAAGACAGCACGAGCAATGGTTTGCAAACCGTTTATAATTTTACCGATTCGGATCTGCTGCCGACATATCTCTTTTCCTTCACCGCCGGGAAATATTCCCGGGCGCAAAAACAGATCGGACAGTATAACGCAGAATTCCTTTATCGCGAAAATGACCCGGGCACCAATGTTGATTCCATCTTTCAGGCACATGACAATGCACTCCGCTTTCTTGAAACCTGGACGGGTATTCGCTATCCTTTTCAGAAAGTAGGTTTTGCCGCCATTCCAGATTTTCAGTTCGGAGGTATGGAGCATCCGGGCGAAGTGCAATACAAAGCGATGTCGCTCTTTTTGAAGGAACCTACAAAAGATCAGTTGATCGGCCGCATTGGTCTTATCTCTCACGAAACAGCGCATATGTGGTTTGGTGATTTGGTGACCATGCAATGGTTCAACGATGTGTGGATGAAAGAAGTGTTCGCGAATTTCATGGCCGATAAGGTGGTGGAACAGTTGATGGGCAGCGAAACCTTCAATCTTCAGTTTCTGACCGATCACTATCCCAGCGCCTATGGCGTTGACCGCACGCCCGGCGCCAATCCCATCCGTCAGCAGTTGGATAATCTGCAGGATGCAGGCTCCCTATACGGTAACATCATCTATCACAAAGCGCCCATCATGATGCGGCAGATGGAATTACTAATGGGGAAAGACAACTTCCGCAAGGGTATACGGGAATATTTGCATAAATACGCTTACAGCAATGCCACCTGGAATGACCTGGTGCAGATCCTTGCCAAATACAGTAAGTACGACCTGCTTGGTTGGAACAAGGTTTGGGTGAACCAGCCCGGTCGTCCTGTTTTCGATTATAGTGTGAACTACAAAGGAAATAAAATTGAAAAACTCAGCATCACTCAACGTCCAGAAACAGGCGCTGCGCGCATTTGGCCGCAGGCATTTGCCATAACGCTGGTATATGCAGACAGTATTCATTCCATTCCGGTGAACATGAACACTGCCAGCATGCAGCTGAAAGCAGCTATAGGTTTAACCAAACCACTGTTCATCCTGTTCAATTCAGATGGTATCGGGTATGGACTTTTCCCGGCCGATAAAGCCATGCAGGAACAGTTGTTCAACCAGAAGAGCGCAGTGAGCCGCGCAGCTGCGTATGTGAACATTTATGAGAATGTGTTGTCTGGCAGGTATATGACGCCGGCAGCACTGCTGGCACTGTTCACCAAAGGAATAGCCATCGAAAAAGAGGAAACTAACCTCAGGCTCCTTACGAGCTACATCGCCAGTTTATACTGGACATTCACTCGTCCTGCAGACCGCGCAGCATTCTCCACCCAATTGGAAGCTGCGTTATGGAATACCATGGAAGCGCAAACGCAACCAAA
>JAJKIL010000064.1 GCA_021154515.1 Niastella sp.
AAGGGGGGAGAAAGTTGATAGGGTTGACTGAGTTGATAAAGTTGACAAGTTGACAAGTTAACGAGTTTATGGTTGCTGCGACAGCTTACAGCTTGATTCACCATAGAATTTGAAAAAACAATGAATACAAACAATATTGCTATACGCGCTGAGTCACTTACTAAACGCTTTGGCGATTTTACTGCCGTAGATGCCATTACGTTTGAAGTAAAGAAAGGGGAGATCTTCGGCTTCCTGGGCGCGAATGGCGCCGGCAAAACAACGGCCATGCGCATGTTATGCGGATTGTCGATCCCTACTTCGGGCAAAGCATCCGTAGCGGGGTTTGATGTATATAAACAAACCGAGCAAATAAAACGGAGCATCGGATATATGAGTCAGAAGTTCTCCCTGTATGAAGACCTTACCGTTCGGGAGAACATCCGCTTTTATGCGGGCATATATGGTAAGAGTGATGCCTTTATAAAAGAGAAAACTGCTTTTCTGCTGCGGGAACTGCACCTGGAAGCAGAAACCAATAAACTGGTAAGATCATTGCCGCTTGGCTGGAAACAAAAGCTGGCTTTTTCCGTAGCCATTTTTCATGAACCGGAGATTGTTTTCCTTGATGAACCTACAGGCGGTGTTGATCCTGTTACCCGTCGGGAATTCTGGAACATGATCTACAAAGCAGCGGAATCGGGGATCACCGTTTTTGTAACCACTCACTATATGGACGAAGCCGAGTATTGTAACCGGGTTTCCATTATGGTCGATGGCCGGATAGATGCACTGGATACTCCCACGCAGCTTAAGAAAACATTTAACGTGTCTTCGATGGATGAGGTGTTTTTAAAACTGGCCAGACAGGCTAAAAGAAGCGGTGATTGAGTTGACCAGTTAACCAGTATCCTGGTAACCGGCGACCGGAAACCGGTAACCGGAAACCGGAAACCGGTAACCGGTAACCGGTAACCGGCACTTGGATAAGAATAAGATTTAATTATTCATAAATCATTCTTATGAAACAGTTCACTTCATTTGTAAAGAAGGAATTTCATCATATATTAAGGGACAAACGAACCCTGTTTATTTTATTGGGCATGCCCATCATGCAGATCCTCATCTTTGGATTTGCATTGACCAATGAAGTAAAGAATTCGCAGATCGCCATTTTTGATCAGTCGAACGATGCCTCCACACAGGCGCTTCGCACCGAGTTGAATGCCAGCCGCTATTTTGATATTGTGCAGGATATTCATTCTTACCAGGAAATTGAAGCGGCATTCAGAAAAGGGGCCATTAAACTGGCCGTTGTTTTTCCCGAGAACTTTGCCAGCGACCTGGATCATTTCAATACCGCGCAGGTGCAACTGATCGCCGATGCATCGGACCCCAATGTGGCCAATACCCTCACAAACTATGCAACAGCTATCATTCTCGATTACCAGGACCGCATCACCAACAACCGCCGCCTGCCGTACACCATTAAAACGGAGATGCGCATGTTGTACAACCCGCAGTTAAAAGGGGCGTATAGTTTTGTGCCGGGCGTTATGGCCATGGTGCTGATGCTGGTGTGTACGTTAATGACCGCCATTACTATTGTACGCGAGAAAGAATTAGGCACTATGGAAGTTATGCTGGTATCGCCCATGCAGCCATTTAAGATAGTAGTGGCCAAAGCCGTTCCCTATTTATTGTTGTCAATCGTAAATATTACCAGCATTCTGTTGCTGAGTGTATTTGTGCTCGATGTGCCCATCAATGGCAGTTTGCTGTTATTGATCTTTGAAAGCATTTTGTTCACGCTTACCTGTCTGGCGTTTGGGTTGCTGATCTCTACTGGCACCGATTCACAGCAAACCGCCATGTTCATTGCATTAACGGGCATGTTCCTGCCAACGATCATGTTGAGTGGGTTTATGTTCCCCATTGAAAATATGCCTTTGCCATTACGGGTGATCTCGAATATAGTACCGGCCAAATGGTTTTATTATATCGTAAAAGAAGTGATGATAAAGGGGCTGGGAATAACAGCTGTATGGAAGGAGACATTAATACTGTTCGGCATGCTGTTGTTTTTACTGGTTCTAAGTATCAGGAATTTCAAAATAAGACTCGCCTAAATTATTTATATGAGAACCTTACGTTTTTTGTTGCAAAAAGAGTTCCGGCAGATCTTCCGCGATCCATCGATCATTCGCATCATTTTTATGATGCCTTCTATACAATTGCTGATCTTGCCCTGGGCGGCCGATTATGAAGTAAAGAATATTCAGCTGAGCGTAGTAGACCATGACCATTCGCAATACTCCATGCAACTGGTTAATAAAGTAACGGCTTCCGGTTATTTCCGGTTGCAGGATTATTCCGGTTCTTACCACAACGCCTTGCAACAGGTTGAGCACGACAAATCGGACCTGGTGCTGGAGATCCCGGCCGATTTTGAAAAGAAGCTGATAAAAGAAAATGAGTCCACCCTGTTTATGGCCATCAATGCCATTAATGGCGTAAAAGCCAACCTGGGTGGCGCTTACCTGCGAAGTATAATCCAGGATTATAACCGCGAGGTACGGTTGAAATGGATCCAGATACCGCGGTTCAGTCCGGAGTTACAGGTTGAAGTAACATCGAGCAACTGGTTCAACCCTTCCATGAATTACAAGTATTTTATGGTGCCGGGCATCCTGGTAGTGCTGGTGACCATGGTGGGTTCTTTTCTGGCATCCTTGAACATTGTGCGGGAAAAGGAGATAGGCACCATTGAACAGATCAATGTAACCCCGGTAAAAAAATATCATTTCATCTTAGGTAAACTGATCCCGTTCTGGATCCTGGGTTTGCTGATCCTTACCATTGGGTTAACCATTGCGCGGGTAGCCTATGGCATTATGCCGCTGGGCAGTTTTGCGGTGATCTATATATTTGCTGCGGTGTATCTGCTGGCCGTGCTGGGACTGGGATTGCTGTTATCAACGTATACCAGCAACCAGCAACAGGCCATGCTGCTGTCGTTCTTTTTGATGATGGTATTTATTTTATTAAGCGGGTTATATACCTCTATAGATAGTATGCCGGCCTGGGCGAAGGTCATTACAAAGTTCAACCCTGTTACTTATTTTATTGATGTAATGCGAATGGTAGTACTGAAGGGTAGTGGGTTAAAAGACATCAGCACGCACATTTTTACCGTGCTGGGTTTTGCGGCGGTGCTGAATACCTGGGCGGTGATCAATTATAAAAAGCGTTCCTAGGGGCAAAAAAAATCCTCCCGATTTTATCAGGAGGAAATATTTTAGTGATGGCCCTTTCAATTAATCATAAATGAACCGGTGTGGTGAAAATTTAAAGGAAATATCGCCGGCTGTTTTGTTATAATTAATTCCTACGTACAGTTCGCCGCTTTGGGTAAAGCTTTCAGTTTTTACCACAGTACCATTTACAACCACTTTAATGGTATGTTTCCCTTCGGTATTGACAGTAGAAATACTTGTGGCTAATCCTAACAGCTCGTTGGTAGTTACCTGTGTGTTCAGTAAAGGTTGGTTATCGATCGCAACCTGCACATTATCCTTGTCAAAAGTAACTTGCACATCTACCCCCAGGTCGTACACCGTTGGGTTGTTGGCTTTGCGGCATGCGGCAAACAGCAGCAGTACCAGCGAGGTAAACAAAATTGTTTTTTTCATAATATTTGTGTTCATGGCTAACTGCACTACGACAACGGGTAAGTTGTTTTCGTTGCATGATGTATCAGAGTGCAAAGGTACAGCAACTTACGCGCTCCAAAAAATATGTTAAGGACATTAAAAGTCACAGCTAAAAAATTAATACCGGGAACAGTTTCAAGTTCCATGTTTTCAGTTTTAAGTTCAGGTTGTCAGTTTGCGTGTGTACTTTTCCGTTTATAAAAGATCATTTTCAGCTACAAATGGTAAAATATAGTTGGAGTGGCATTGTTTCCAGCTATAAATCGCAAATAATAATTTGAAGTGTATTGTTTCCAGTTACAAATGGTAAAAAATAGTTGGAGAACTTCATTTTCAGCTGCAATTCGTAAAAATTAGTTGGAGCAGTATTGTTTCCAGCTACAAACCGCGAAAAATAGTTGGAGTGGTATCATTTCCAGCATCAAATCGCAAAAAATAGTTGGAGAATTTCGTTTCCAGTTATAAATCAAAAAAATTAGCTGGAGATTTACTGTTCTAACCAGCAAACCCCGGAAATCATGTCCGGAACAGGCTGGCCTACTAATCAGGATTTTCTTACCCCATCTTTCTTATCTCATACTTCCCATTTCAGCCTTCATTTCCCCAACCTCGGTGAAATTTCGGTGAAAACATTTAAAAGTGAATGAATATTCATTTATCTTTGCTCCCGATGCGCACAAGAGATACCAATAAAGAAAATAGTATCCGTAAACAGGCCATTGAAATGGTTGTAAAGGAGGGTCTTGACGGTTTCAGCATGCAAAAGCTGGCCAAGGCCGCCGGCGTGTCGCCAGCTACCCTGTACATTTATTATAAAGACCGCGAAGACCTGATAAACCAGATCGCGACTGAGATCAGCCTCCGGTTAATGGAAAGTAGTTTGCAGGGCATACATCCGAAAATGTCATTTGCCGATGGCATGGAAATACAATGGAAAAACCGGCTGAAGTTCTACCTGGAAAATATGGACGAGATGGAATTTATTGAGCAGATCCGGTACAGTCCATTATATGAGACCATCAGGCAGGTTATACGGCAAAAATTCGGGGATGTATTGGGATCGTTTGTGATGAATGCCATCAACCGGGGCGAAATGATGCCGCTGCCTTTTGAGGTGTATTGGGCCATTGCTTTTGCTCCATTGTACCAGTTGATAAAATTCCATAGCCAGGGCAGGAGTCACGCCAATGACGAGTTTACCATAAACGACGAAATGGTAAACATGACCCTGAAATTGGTATTGAAGGCGCTCAAACCTTAGTATTTTTTGTCCAATTAAGTAAATGAATGTTCATTTTTATGAATAACATTAAACCTCCTTCTTACACGAAAAAAGCCCTTCGGGTATTGGTTTTTAAAACCAACCTGGTGTCGGCAAAAGACATTCATCGCATTTCCCCAGTAATGGGTGATACACCTGGCATTCTGCGATGGAATGTTGACGAGCATGATATTGACAATGTTTTGCGCATTGAAACGTCATGGTTATTACCGGGCGACATTATTCGCGTATTGACCAATGCGGGGTATGTATGTGAAGAACTGCCTGATTAATTAAAATTTATTAAACCTAATCAAATGAATTCAACCAAACCAACCAAAGCACCCAAACCATCCTTTACAGGATACGAGGTGTTTGTGATAGCCATCCTGGCTTTTTTACAATTTACTGTTATCCTTGACTTTATGGTAATGTCTCCCCTGGGCGCCATACTAATGCCAAAATTGAAAATAACCCCTTCGCAGTTCGGCTGGGCGGTATCGGTCTACGCCTTCAGCGCCTGCATCTCCGGTTTGCTGGCCGCAGGTTTTGCTGATAAATTCGACCGGAAGAAATTGCTTATTTTCTTTTATGTCGGGTTTTTAATTGGAACCGCCTTATGCGCCATAGCCACTACGTATCATCTTTTGCTGGCTGCCCGTATTGTGACCGGCTTGTTTGGCGGGGTGATCGGTTCCGTGGGTATGGCCATTATTACCGATCTGTTCAGTATTGAGCGAAGAGGGCGGGTCATGGGTTTTGTGCAAATGGCTTTTGGCGTGAGCCAGGTGCTAGGCCTTCCTATCGGACTTGTTCTGGCCAACCGTTTCGGCTGGCATGCGCCTTTCTGGATGATTGCGGGCGTTGGCCTGATACCGGGTATCATCATTGCCCTGTATATGAAACCGGTTACGGCCCACCTCAAGTTGCAGCATGACCGTAATCCGTTTGAACATTTGGGAAAGACGATCGCCAATTCAAACTACATCTTAGCGTTTTTGGCCACCACCTTGCTGGCTACCGGCGGCTTTATGCTGATGCCCTTTGGCAGCGCCTTCAGTATTCACAACCTGGGATTGACGCAGGAAGATCTTCCTGTTCTGTATGGCATTTCGGGATTATTCTCATTCATTTTTGGTCCGCTCGCAGGTTTCCTGAGCGATAAACTGGGCAAGTATAAAGTTTTTGTTGGAGGTACCCTGATGACTATGATCATAGTGGCTATTTATACCAACCTGGGCGTAACGCCGCTGGCCATGGTCATTACGATCAATGTGATCATGTTTGCTGGTATTATGGCCCGGATGGTCTCTTCCACGGCCATGATAAGCGCCATACCGGAACCTAAGGACCGGGGCGCTTTTATGAGCATTAATTCATCGGTTCAGCAATTGTCGGGCGGTTTGGCCGCAGCATTGGCCGGCATGGTGATCGCTGAAGGGCCCGATAAAAAGCTGCTGCATTACAGCACCCTGGGTATCATTGTGATGGCAAGCATGGCAGGGTGTATGATATTGATGTTCTTCATTAACCGGCAGGTGAGCCACAAGTTTGCAAAGGCAGCGCCCGCCGCAGAACCGGCTAAAGAGATGGCTGAGGCCTTTGTTATAGAATAGTTGCACTTGAAACTTAATATGGTTATGTGGCCAGCCTTTTGTAAATTAGAAATCAACTAAAAAATGCTGTCATATGATCAAAATTTCAGATCTTAAATTCGGAGATATTGTTGTGGCCGAATATGAAGGCCAGAAAAGAGAGGGAATGGTGAAGGACGTAGACCGGCCGGAAGGGAAAGCCTTGGTGGAAGCCGCGGGAAACGAGTTTTGGTATGAACCGCACGAGCTGTACCCGATAGCCCTGACTGATGAGCAAATGCGGAAGCTTGGTTTTACCAAACACGAGAACGGGGATGGTAGTACCAAGTACATGAAAGACTCGTTCAGGGTGCTGTTACCCCAAAAAGACAACTTTTCGAACCTGGAAATATGGTGGCGGGAAGATCACCGGTACCTGAACCAGCCGATCAATATGCATGAGCTGCAAAACCATTATTACCAGATGACCAAGGTAGAATTAATGCCAGTTGCAGTTTATTAAGTTGCTTATAGTCAACTATTTAAATACGTACAAGGAGTATTGAAACAGGTTTATTGTACAGCCTGGGATCTTCAGTGCTCCTTGTATTTTTTTGGCTACATTTGCCGGGAATTAAAGGGAAAACAGGCAATTATTTTTAATTATTTCTTATTTTTTTCTTTTTTAGGATGATATTCATATCTTTGCGCTCCTTAAAATTATATGGGTAAACAACCGCTGATTAAACAGGATGGAGTAATTATAGAAGCTTTATCGAACGCTATGTTTAAGGTAAAACTTGAGAATGGGCATGAGATACTAGCGACTATCTCGGGTAAAATGCGGATGAACTACATCAGGATTTTACCTGGTGATAAGGTAGGAGTGGAGATGAGCCCTTATGATTTAACGAGAGGAAGAATAATCTTCCGTTATAAATACTTGTAAAGCACTGTAAATAAATAAACGTTATGAAAGTTCGTGCATCAATTAAAAAGCGTAGCGCCGATTGCAAAATTGTGCGTAGAAAAGGCCGGTTATATGTGATAAACAAAAAGAACCCGCGCTTCAAGCAAAGACAAGGGTAATCAATTGGTCCCGGCTGATCCGGGAGCAAATAGAGAACCGCAACTAATAAAAATAAACAATAAAGAAAAGATATGGCTCGTATTGCCGGTGTAGATTTACCCAAGAATAAGAGAGGCGAAATAGGTCTTACTTATATTTTTGGAATCGGTCGTGCTACTTCCCAGTATATCCTGACCAAAGCAGGAATTTCACTGGATAAGAAAGTTCATCAATGGAATGATGACGAACTGAATGCAATCCGTAACATTATTACCAACGAACTGAAAGTAGAAGGTCAGTTACGTTCTGAAGTGCAAATGAGTATTAAGCGTTTGCTTGATATCGCTTGCTACCGTGGTTTGCGCCATCGTAAAGGTTTGCCTGTTCGTGGCCAACGTACACGTACCAACAGCCGTACCCGTAAAGGAAAACGGAAAACTGTTGCCGGTAAAAAGAAAGCACCTAAGAAATAATTGCTTTAAGCTACAAGGCACAAGGTACAAGACTCAAGTTATTGATTCTTGTGCCTTGCCGCTTGTGGCTTGAGCCTTTATATATTATTGCACCAATAAAACAGGTCAATTACAGATGCAGGTGCAGGCGGAGTATTGATCTGGCTTCCGCTCAGGCGGAATTATTTTAAAACTTTTAAGATTACCTAACAATTATGGCAAAAGCACAACAGCCCAGCGCAAAAGCCGCTGCGAAGAAAAGAATTGTGAAGGTGGACACCTATGGTGATGTTCACATTTCTGCAAGCTTCAACAACCTTATCATCAGCATTACCAACAAGAACGGCCAGGTTATTTCCTGGAGCAGTGCCGGTAAAATGGGTTTCAAAGGTTCTAAAAAGAACACTCCATATGCCGCCCAGATGGCTGCTGCAGACGCTGCAAAAACTGCATTCGATGCAGGTGTGAAAAAAGTTGATGTATATGTAAAAGGACCCGGCGCCGGTCGCGAGAGCTCTATCCGCTCTTTGTCTCAGAACGGTATTGAAGTAGCAATGATCAAAGACGTTACTCCGCTGCCTCACAATGGTTGCCGTCCTCCCAAGAAAAGAAGAGTATAGTAATATTTTATGATTTAGTGATTTGGAACTCCCAAGTCACTAAATTTATTTATATATCAAAAAGGATACACGATTGATTTTTAAGATTTTTAGGATCGTGTATCGTCACCAAAAAATCTAATTTAATAACAACATGGCACGTTACACTGGTCCAAAAACAAGAATCTGCCGTATTTTCGGCGAGCCTATCTTAGGCAATGGTAAATATCTGTCAAAGAACAGCAATCCTCCCGGTATGCATGGTGGTACTAAAAAGCGTAAAGCACCCGGTGAGTATGCATTACAGTTGAAAGAAAAGCAAAAAGCTAAATATACTTACGGCGTTCTGGAAAAACAATTCCGCAAAACCTTTGAAGAGGCAGCTCGTATTAAAGGTGTTACTGGTGAAAACCTGATCAAATTGCTGGAAGCCCGTTTGGATAACGCCGTTTACCGCCTGGGTCTTTCTCCTTCACGTCCCGGCGCACGCCAGTTGGTATCGCACAAACACATTACTGTAAACGGAGCGGTGGTAAACATCCCTTCTTACCAGTTACAACCAGGCGATATCATCGGCGTTAAAGAAAAAGACAAAGCAAATGCTTCTATTACCGGCGTTTTCCGCGGTAAAAATCAGAAGTTCAGCTGGCTCGACTGGAACGAATCTGAGATGAGCGGTACTTTCGTAGCTTATCCAGAGCGTGAAAGTGTTCCTGAGAACATTAAGGAGCAGTTGATTGTTGAGTTATATAGCAAGTAATCGTGAGCTCGATCCGTATCGGGTGAAACGCTTACCTTAATCACTCACATTCACAGTTCTACTAACGTAAAAAATAGAAATTTATAATATGGCGATTTTAAATTTCCAGAAACCTGACAAAATAGTTTTACAAAAAGCAACGGAATTTGAAGCTCAGTTTGAGTTTCGCCCGTTAGAACCTGGTTACGGCGTAACCATTGGTAATGCTTTGCGCAGAGTATTGTTGAGTTCATTGGAAGGGTTTGCTATCGTAGGTATTCGTATTGAAGGTATCGACCACGAGTTTGCTACCATCAAGGGTATTACCGAAGATGTGCTGGAGATCATTTTGAACCTGAAACAGGTTCGGTTCAAGAAGAAAGTAGATCATGAAGTGAGTCAGGAGAAGATTACCCTGAGCATTAAAAATAAAGCAGAATTCACAGCCGGCATGATCGGAGAAGCTACACAAAACTTCGAGATCATGAACCCCGATCTGTTGATCTGCATCCTGGATTCATCAGCGAAGCTGGACATTGAACTGACCGTTTCAAAAGGTCGCGGATATGTTCCTGCTGAAGATAACAAAGTGAAAGATGCGCCATTTGGCTACATCCCCACTGATGCTATCTTCACCCCGATCAAAAACGTAAAGTATGCTATTGAAAACACCCGTGTTGAACAGCGTACTGACTACGAAAAGCTGATCATGGATGTTTCTACCGATGGCACCATTCACCCTGAAGAAGCGGTGAAACAAGCCAGCCGGATCCTGATCCAGCACCTGATGATCATCACTGACGAGAACAT
>JAJKIL010000065.1 GCA_021154515.1 Niastella sp.
GATTTCAGTTCGGCAATCTCTTTCAGTTTACCCTGGTCGCCGGCCATGCCAAATACCCCTTCAGTTATAACCAGGATACCACCAGCTTTTTGTTTTTCGATAAGGGCTGTAGCACGTTGCAGCTGTTTTTCCAGATCTTCCAGATCGTTGTGTTTGAACACATACCGGTGACCGGGATGCAGACGAACACCATCTATGATACAGGCATGGCTTTCGGCGTCGTAAACAATGATGTCATGACGGCTGCACAACACATCGATCAAACTAACCATACCCTGGTAACCAAAATTCAATAAAATAGCATCTTCTTTACTTTCGAAAGCGGCCAACTTTTTTTCCAGCAACTCGTGATTATTACTATTGCCACTCATCATACGGGCGCCCATTGGCAATGCCAGTCCGTACTGGGCAGCGCCTTCTGCGTCGGCTTTCCGGATTTCAGGATGATTGGCTAAACCCAGGTAATTATTCAAACTCCACACAATCATTTCCTTACCTCTGAATTTCATTCTGCTCCCGATTTCTCCTTCCAGTTTAGGAAATGCAAAATAACCATGAGCTCTTTCACGATGTTGACCTATTGGACCTTGATTCTTTAGTAATCTTTCAAAAATATCTGCCATAATATGGATTTTATTAATAGGGTTATTGCTGTTTTGGCGAATGGCGCAAAGGTAGCGTTTTTAATGTTTTGATAACCTTGGCGAGGTGGTTTAATAGCCGTTTAATTGCTATATCGTTTAACGGGAAAGAACCCTGAATATTTTGAAAGAATACGCTAAAAGTTTGAAAAAAAGGACCATTAAACAACTTAGCAATCAAAACATTAAGCAATCGTTTGAGTTCACGATTTTATTAAATTTTAATGTACGGGGTTATATAGCCGGTTATCTTTGCCAAAACTTTTTTAATGCGCCTTCTTTTAGCAACAAGTTGTTTTTTGCTGTTTTGGTTTATTTCACCCGCTCAAATCAAAACAAGCGCAACTGCAACCACAACCGCTTCAACTACTGTAAACCGTCCTAAACTGGTAGTAGGTATCGTTATAGACCAAATGCGTTGGGATTACCTGTACCGGTTTTATGACCGTTATGCCGCCGATGGAGGTTTTAAACGTTTCCTGAATCAGGGTTTTTCTTGCGAGAACACCATGATCCCCTACGTGCCTACGATAACTGCCTGTGGGCATACCTGTATTTATACCGGTAGCGTGCCCGCCATTCATGGCATTGTAGGTAATGCCTGGTACGATCCGCAAAAGAACAGGAACGTATACTGCACAGAAGACTCAACCGTGGCAACTGTTGGGGCCGAAGCAGGCGTTCCCGGCGCCATGAGCCCTTTTAACATGAAGGTTACCACTATCGGTGATGAGTTAAGACAGGCCACCAATTTCAAGGGTAAAGTGATTGGCGTTGCCGTTAAAGACAGAGGTGGTATTTTACCCGCCGGTCATTCGGCCAATGCGGCGTACTGGTACGATAGCCGCAACGGAAACTGGATAACTTCAACCTACTACATGAAGGAACTTCCTAAATGGATGCAGGACTTCAATGCACAAAAGCTGGTTGATAAATACTATGGCATGGGCTGGAATACCTTGTATCCCATCAATTCTTATGTACAAAGTACTGCCGACGAAAAAAGCTATGAAGCCACTCCCTTTGGCGTAGAACAAAAAGCTTTCCCATATGATCTTAAAAAATTTGCCGGTACCAACTATTCCAATATCTGTTCTACTCCTTATGGTAATTCCATGACGGTTGAAATAGCAAAAGCTGCTGTTACTGGCGAACAACTGGGGGCTGACAATATCACCGATCTGCTGGCTATCAGCTTTTCTTCACCTGATTATATAGGTCATGCATTCGGTCCTAATTCAGTTGAACAGGAAGATGATTACCTGCGCCTTGATAAAGACCTCGGCAGCTTCTTTAATTTCCTCGATGCCAAAGTAGGTAAGGGGCAATATGTTGTGTTTTTATCGGCCGACCATGCCGTGGCACACGTTCCTGGCTTTAGCAAAGAGAATAAATTGCCTGGTGGTATAGCGCCTGCCGCCCGTTGGTCGCAGGACCTGGGTAAGATCCTGAATGAGAAATTCGGGTCTTCAAGGCTAATCATTGGCAACTTCAATCATCAGATCTACCTCAATCACCAGGTGATCGATTCCATGAAACTCGATGTAAACGCGGTAAAGAGAACGGTCATTCAATACCTCATTCTTCAACCCGAAGTGGGGCAGGTATTTGACCTGAACAAACTGATGGAAGTGCCTTTAACGGCTAAACAGCGGGATATGGTAGCCAATGGCTATAACCAGCATTTAAGCGGCGATGTTCAGGTAATGCTGCAATCGGGCTATATGGAAGGAAGCGGTACAGGCACCACCCACAGCGCCTGGAACCCCTACGATTCTCACATTCCTTTGCTGTTCTATGGCTGGAATGTTCCCAAAGGCAAAACCAACCGCGAAGTGTATATGACGGATATTGCTGCTACGCTGGCGGCCATGCTGCACATACAAATGCCCAGCGGCTGTATAGGACATGTAATTGAGGAAGTTGTCAAATAGATATAATTTGTAAGGTGTTATATCAGAGAGGCCCGGTAGAAGTACCGGGCCTCTTTGCATAAAGCCTGAAGGGTAAAGGCAAAGCATTTTCCCTGTAGGCTTTATGCTTTGAGCTTTATGCTGTATTTTAACTACATTTTTACAAACGGACCTTAAGTATATAGCTCACCCCAATATTTTTGTAGTCCAAAAACAATTATCATGATATACTCCTTGCGTGTTGCATGCCGGTGGCTGTTGCTGCTGGTTGGTATGTTGGTTATTCAACATACTACCGCTCAATTGAACGGGCAAAGCAAATTACCGGTTGATACAAAAGTTAAGATCGGAAAGCTGGCGAACGGGTTAACGTATTACATTCGCCAGAATAAAAAGCCTGAGCAGAAGGTTGAATTACGGCTGGTGTTGAATGCCGGTTCTATTCTGGAAGAAGACGACCAGCAGGGGCTGGCCCATATGGCCGAACATATGGCCTTTAACGGAACCACCCATTTCAAAAAGAACGACATCGTTTCCTTTTTACAGAATATTGGCGTAGGGTTCGGGAACGACCTGAATGCCTATACCAGTTTTGATGAAACGGTATACATTCTGCCCATTCCCACCGATAAACCCGGTAACCTCGAAAAAGGCTTTCAGGTACTGGAAGACTGGGCGCATAATGTAACCTACCTTACTGACGATATCAATGGTGAGCGGGCTATAATTCTGGAAGAAAGCCGGATGGGCAAGGGCGCCAATGACCGCATCTTCAGAAAAGTGTACCCGCGTTTGTTCGAAGGATCAAAATATGCCAGGCGTTTACCTATAGGTATTGACAGCATCATTAAAAATTTCCCGGTCGATAACATTCGCCGTTTTTATAAAGAATGGTACCGGCCCGATCTGATGGCTGTGATCGTGGTAGGGGACATTGATCCGCTTAAAGCGGAAGAAAT
Source organism: Niastella sp. (assembly GCA_021154515.1). Classification (GTDB taxonomy): domain Bacteria; phylum Bacteroidota; class Bacteroidia; order Chitinophagales; family Chitinophagaceae; genus Niastella. The sequence continues at coordinate 3,514 of JAJKIL010000065.1, forward strand.
GGTTAAAAAGCATTTTGCCTCATTAACCAATCCTCCTGCTGAACGTAAAAGAGAATATGCCGATGTGCCTGCCTACAATTCTTCACAGGCCATGGTGGTAACTGATAAAGAAGCTACCGGTTACCGGGTTTCAATAAATTATCCCGCCATTAAAAAACCGGCCTCGGTAACCATCGGCGATTATCGCAAGGAACTGATTCAGCAGATGTTTGTTTCCATGCTGAATGAACGCCTGCAGGAGATAACGCAGAAAGAAGACCCGCCCTTCATTTATGGCAGTGCTGATTTTGATTCGTATGCCCGCGGATATGAGAGCTTTAATGCCATGGCGGCTGCAGGTACCGGCGATATAAGAAAGGCCACCAATGCACTGGCTGAAGAGATAGAACGGGTAAAACGGTTTGGTTTTACGCAACCGGAATTACAACGCGCCAAGAAAACAGTACTGGCGCAATATGAACGCACGTACAATAACCGCACTAAAACTGAATCGGCCGACCTGGTAGATGAATACATGAACAACTTTCTGGTACAGGACCCCATACCCGGTATTGAAAAGGAATTTGAGTATGTAAAAGCCATGTTGCCCGCCATTACCCTCAATGAAGTGAACGAGGTATCGAAGGTGATAAAAGATCAGAAGAACCTGTTTGTGTACATGAGCGGGCCCGAAACAAACGACAGTACGGCGCCTACTGATAAAGAGTTACTGGCGATCATCGATGCAAAAGCAAAGGCGGAGATAAAACCTTATGAAGAAAAAGCGGTGGCCTCTTCGTTGTTGAACAAAACACCCACGCCTGGTAAAGTGCTGGCGGTTACAAAAAATGCGTTGCTGGGCACCACTGAATATAAACTAAGCAATGGCGTTACCGTAACATTGAAGCCAACCGATTTCAAGAGCGACCAGATCATCATGGGCGCTACCCGACCCGGGGGTAAAAACGAATATGGCGTGGCCGATAAGTATAATGCTGAATATATGGTGCCGGTTACCACCGCCATGGGACTGGGTCAGTTTTCGCCTACCGATTTAAGTAAGGTGCTGGCTGGTAAAACCGTTAGTGTGGAACCTGTTTTTTCATCCATTGCTGATGGCTTCAAAGGCAGCAGTAGTGTAAAAGACCTGGAAACCCTGTTTCAACTCACTTACCTGCAATGTACAGCCCCACGTGGCGATACTGCTTTGTTCAGGGCATTTATTCAAAAGAATAAGTTGCAGTATGCCAACATCAGTGCCAACCCGCGGGCGGCATTTGCCGATACCTTGTATAAGCTATTGTTCAATAACAACCCGTTAGCACCGGTTGTGGTGCCTAACAGCAGCTTCTTCGATCAAATCAGCTATAACCGGGTGCTGGACATTCGTAAAGAACATTTTGGCGATGCCAGTGGGATGCAGTTTGTATTTACCGGCAGCTTTAAAGAGGCGGAAATAAAACCGCTGATTGAAAAATACATTGCGAGTTTACCAGCCACCGGTAAAAAATTCAGCTTTGTCGATAACAAAGTGCGTCCCGTAGATGGTAAAAAAACACTAACGGTTAACAAAGGAAAAGAAGAGCAAAGTCTGATACTGGGCTTTTTTACTGGAGAAACGCCTTATAGTGAAGCTATTGAAATGAAAGCCCATGCGTTGAGCGAAGTGCTGAACATTCGCATCATTGAAGAGTTGCGCGAAAAGATCCAGGGTATTTATGGTGGTGGTACTTATGCCGATCTGGAAAAGTATCCATACAGCAACTTCAGTTTTGTAGTGCAGTTACCCTGTGGACCACAAAAGGTTGATACACTGGTAAAAGCCATTAAGAATGAATTCAATGAGATGGTTTCGAAAGGGCCCGATACCACTTACCTGAACAAGGTAAAAAAACAATGGTTGGAACAGCACAAACTGGACATAAAGGATAATGGTGTGTGGGTGGAAAAGCTGTTGCAACTTAAAGCGCAAGGCGGTGATCCCGACAGGTTTGTTCATTATGAGAAGTATGTAAATATGCTAACGCCTGCAGATGTGCAGCAGGCTGCCAAACTGGTGCTGGCAGGAAATGAATTCCTGGCCATACAGTTACCTGAAAATGCCAAAAGCACAGTAACAGAGGAACCTAAAAAAGGATTTTAGTCACTAAATCACTAACACACAATACTAAAGGCCTTCCCACGGCTCAGCCGGGGGGAGGCCTTTTTTTATGGTGGTTATGTGTATAGTATTGAATTGCAGTACAATTGAACTAAACCGTGAGGAAGCGTAAAAAAACTAAAAATGCAATCCGCGCAAACGCTGGTCAAGCGCGCCCTTCATGGAAATTTTGCTCATTCGTTTTATTATTAAAAAAAACTAAAAAAATTTTTTTATTTTCTCTTAAACACTAACTTGCAGGAACAAACGGTTATAGCAAACTCCTCCCTATTAGATCTTGTACTACTTTACGATTAGCGTGTAACGCTGGATTTGATCATTGGTGCTAGAAATGAAATTTTTTTGCATGGCACAGTTTCAATTTATGAATTGCTTTCAATTATAAAACTACATGATGCAATTATGTGAGCTGGATAACTCACATAGGTGTACTTAACATAAAATTATAGATAAAGATATCCCGGAGGAAGAGGCGTCTTAGTACCGGCTTTAATTAGTAGCAGGTAAAGCTTTGTTCATATTAGCATCGTTAAGTTGCTCTGAAAATTACCTGTTTAACGATTTCGCTGGTTTAGGGGTTGCTAGATCACGACAGTCGGCCGCATGGCTGGCTGTCTTTTTTTTACCCCTGAGCAAAGTCGAAGGGCACTCTCTTTACTATGATCACGGAACACCATAAACGAAGATGTTATACTATTCAACAACTAACAAACTAAATAACTAACGAACTAAATAACCCTGATTTCTTAAAAGAATGCAAAGGCTTAATGAAGTGATCAGTTTTAGCTTGCTTTTAACTGTTTAACCCGTTGGCGCTCAGTTTATATCTTAAAATTTGTTAATTGTTGGGTTGTCCACATTTACGTATTGATAAGGCATGTATTTTGGATTCATATTCATAACCAAATTGATGATTTATGAAACGGGTTTTACCAATTTTGCCAGTACTTGCCTTCTTAACAACAGCCTCCCTTCAATCAAAAGCACAGGTTAGTGTAAGCGTGAATATCGGTGCGCAACCCCAGTGGGCGCCTGCCGGTTATGCATCTGCTGATTATTATTACCTGCCAGATATTGAATGTTACTATTACGTTCCCCAACGCCAGTTCGTTTACCTGAACGGTCCCAACTGGGAGTTCTCGTACAATTTACCGGCGCGTTGCCGCGGCTATGATCTATATAGCGGTTATAAAGTGGTTTGCCGCGGTCCAAGGCCATATACGCACTTTTATGACGACCGCGTAGCTTATGCGCGTTACAGAGGTTACAGGAACTGTCAGCCTGTTGTGCGTGATTGTGGCCCACGGGGTGGTTATTATGAACGTGAACGATATTACGATGGCCCACGCGGTCGTGGACATGGATACGGCCATTATAAAGATCGTGGTTATGAAGATCGTGGGTATGAAGGTCATGGCCGTGGACATGGGCATGGACGCTGGTAGAGGTAGGAGGTAAGAAGATTACTATACTTCATGCCTGATAATTGAATTCGAATAAATACAAAAGGTGAGCTTACTTTTAATAGCGAGCTCACCTTTTTATCAGCTTCATTTTTATCAGCTTCATTTTTCTTACTTCCTACATCACCTTCTTAGGCAACAGTAATATCTTTATCCAGATACACATCCTGCGTAGCGTTCAGCAACTCA
>JAJKIL010000066.1 GCA_021154515.1 Niastella sp.
ATGTTGAATGTTGAATGATAAATTTTAAAGGTTAAAGGACGGTCCCTCGCTTCGCTCGGGTCCGTAACCTTCTCTTTGCCGGATACCCTAAAACAAAAAAACCCGCCTCGTTGGAGGCGGGTCTGTATGCTGATTTTTAGTATACGTTAAGCACCACCTCCATTCGTTGCAGGAATAATCACCACCACCACAATAATTATTATTGCAGTAACCACAGAGATGATGTTATTAAAGCTGCTTTTTTGCATAGAGGAATTCGTGTGCAACAAATATACACCCGCCGTTTTGAAATATAAAGAGCTTTTTTTCTAATTTTTTGTTTTTCGGCCCCGAATTGCCTTCGCATCATCAACACACTAGCTATCAATAAACTAAATAATTGTTGATTTACGCAATTCTATATTAGCCTTATTCACCCCACCTGGTATACGATTCGCTACGAAATCACTCACCAGTTCACCAATGGTAGACGTGAAATAAAAATTAATCGGATCAATATCTTTTGTTACAAAACCATTCACCAGCGTCCATTCTACACCAAGCCGTACGGCCTCTGCTTCTTTCGCCAGTCCGAAATGATCGAGCAACATGGCTGCTGATAGAATACATCCCAGCGGGTTGGCGATGTCTTTACCTGCTGCCTGCGGATAAGAACCATGGATAGGTTCAAACAGTGCTACTCCGGCCCCAACCGATGCCGACGGCAATAAACCCAGCGAACCACTGATAACACTGGCTTCATCGCTGATGATATCGCCGAACATGTTCTCTGTAAGAATTACATCAAACTGTCTCGGGTTCAGAATGATCTGCATGGCCGCGTTATCAACAAACAGAAAATCAACTTTCACCTCAGCATATTGAGCAGCTATTTCCTGCACCACTTTACGCCACAGGCGTGATGTTTCCAGTACATTGGCTTTATCAACCAACGTTAGTTTCTTGCGACGCTGTTGGGCATATTGAAATGCCAGGTGCGTAATGCGTTCAATTTCTGCACGCGTATATACGCAATCGTCGGCAGCACGGTTTCCATCTTCACTTAATTCCTTCTTCCCAAAATAAATACCGCCGGTCAGTTCTCTGAAGATTATAAAATCAACTCCTTCTAATTGCTGTACTTTTAAAGGAGATAAGTGTTGCAGTGAGGGGTACGTGATTACAGGTCGAATGTTGGCAAACAATTGTAAGCTTTTCCGCAGTTTCAGCAGGCCCTGCTCGGGGCGTACTTTGGCGGAAGGATCGTTATCATATTTTGGATGGCCGATAGCGCCAAATAATATTCCGTCGCTGTTAAGGCAGGCTTCAATCGTTTCGTCGGGCAGCGGGTTGCCGGTTTTATCTATGGCATCGGCACCCATTAAGCAATACCTGTAGTTGAACTCATGACCAAATTGGTCGGCAATGGCATTCAATACTTTTACCGCCTGCCGGGTTACTTCAGGCCCAATGCCATCACCTTCTATAACAACAATATTCTTTTCCATACAACGTAGTTTCAAAACACGGTTATTAAATCCCGCATTCCTTCACACACCTATAGCCTAACCAGTGCCAACCGTTTGTGATGGAAATGCATAACCATAGAGGTTATTTTTTCAATCAATGGTTGCACCATCAGGCGCGATACAAAAACTTTTATTGGTAATTGTTGATAATCCGTAAGAATACCCCCTGATCCGCCAGCTGGCGGAGCGTATTGAACTTTACCGCTTATACCGGTATTACTTAACTCTTTCATTTCTTTTCTCTTTTTATTTTCCCCTTTGGGGGTAGGGAAAAAAGCGTGGTGCAGACGCACCACGCGTAACAAAAACTACATGATTATGAGAAAATACTGCTCACTACACTGTGGCGGCCTGGTATTGATTTCCCAATACCTTCAGATCCTCATCTTCCACCTCTTTCTTTCTATCTGCCACTTTCAAAAACTGTTCGTACAACACATCAATATCATTGCGGTTGAACATAAATCCCAGTTTATGAAAACGATGAGCTAATGCGCTTCGGCCGCTGCGCGCTGTTAATACGATCTTACTTCCATCAGCCCCAACCTGTTCGGGGTTAATGATCTCGTAGGTTTGTGCATCTTTCAAAAATCCATCCTGGTGAATGCCTGATGAATGTGAGAATGCATTGGCGCCTACAATAGCTTTATTCGGTTGAACAGGCATCCGCATGGTATCGGAAACCAGCCTGCTCAATGGGTTCAGTTGTTGTGTTTTGATGTCGGTATAAAAACCGAGGCTTTGGTGTTGCTGGATAACCATTACCACTTCTTCCAATGAGGTGTTACCAGCTCTTTCACCCAAACCGTTTATCGTACACTCGATCTGGCGGGCTCCGTTCATTGCACCGGCAATTGAGTTAGCGGTAGCCAGTCCCAGGTCGTTATGACAATGACAGCTGATCACTGCTTTGTCGATATTAGGCACATTGTTGATCAGGTAAGCGATCTTCTCGCCATATTGATGCGGCAGGCAGTAACCTGTCGTATCAGGTATATTTACCGTGGTGGCGCCGGCAGCGATCACTGCTTCTACCACGCGGGCCAGGTACTCATTATCGGTACGGCCTGCATCTTCTGCATAAAATTCAACATCATCTGTAAAGTTCCGCGCCCATTTCACGCACTGGATAGCCCGTTGCAGAATGTCTTCGCGGGTTGAGTTGAATTTCGATCTGATATGGAAATCGGAAGTTCCGATCCCCGTATGGATCCGGGACCTTTTAGCTGTTTTCAGGGCTTCTGCCGCTACTTCGATATCTTTCTGCACGGCCCGGCTTAAACCGCATATGACTGCGTTCTTGATAACTGATCCAATCTCACTCACGCTTTTGAAATCGCCAGGTGAGGAAATAGGGAATCCAGCTTCAATAATATCTACACCCAGATCTTCAAGGGCCAAAGCAATCTCTATCTTCTCTTTCGTATTTAATTTACAGCCTGGCACTTGTTCGCCGTCGCGCAATGTTGTGTCGAAAATATAGACTTTGTTCTTTGGCATAGGTGACTCTATAAAGTAGGATTTTATTTTAAAAAAAGGCAGGCTGTTCGATTTTGTGTTGCTTGCTATTAAAGAGAATAACAACCTGCTGAACCGAAATTATTCCTGTTTAACTAACTTGTAAAACCTAATTTGTACTTAATTTACATTATTTAAATAGCGAGAACCCGTCCAAAACCATTGAGGGTCAAGGACTTTAATGATTATTGATTACGATGCCCAACCGTTCTACAGACGCCTTGTTCCAGCTGGTGAAATCCCTGGAGAAATCAGAAAAACGCAATTTCAAGCTGTATGTACAAAGAAATTCATCCAGTGAGAACCTGAAAATTGTGCAGCTTTTTGATGCCCTGGATAAAATGGATACATACGACGAGAATTTACTGCTGAGTAAGTATAAAGACTTGAAAAAGCAGCAGTTATCGAACATAAAGGCCCATTTATACAAACAGATCCTCAGCAGCTTACGACTCATAAAAAATGAGAACAACATTGATATTCAGCTGCATGAGATGATGGACCATGCCCGCATCCTGTACAACAAGGGGTTGTACCTCCAAAGTCTCAAGATGCTCGACCGCATGAAGGAAATGGCCCGCACCAATAACCAGATCACCTATTTATTGCAGGTGCTGTTTTTTGAGAAAAAGATCGAGGCCCTGCACATTACGCGCAGTATGACCGACCGCGCCGAGCAGTTGACAAGTGATGTGGATGAAACCAACCGCCGCCTGGTGATGGTGAGCAAACTGAGCAATTTATCGCTGCTGCTCTATAGCTGGTATATAAAGAATGGCCATGCCCGCGACGAAAACGATGAAAAGGAGATCCAGCAGTTCTTCGACCAGCATTTTCCCCAGGGCGCCGATGAAGCCAAAGGCTTTTACGAACGCCTGTACCTGTACCAAAGCTTTTGCTGGTACGCTTTCATCCGCCAGGACTTTCTGCAGTACTACCGCCACACCCAAAAATGGGTAGAATTGTTTGAAAAAGAACCATTTATGATTGAAGTGGAAACAGCCCACTACATTAAAGGGATGCACAACCTGATGGGCGCCCACTTCGATCTGCACAACCATACCAAGCTGAAAGAGTCCCTGGAAAAATTCGAGGCCTTTGCCAACAGCGACCTGGTGGTCAATAACCACAATAACCGCATTCAGGTTTTTGTGTACCTCCATGTGAGCAAGATCAACATGCACTTTATGGAGGGCACGTTTTCCGAGGGGTTGAAACTGGTACCGTATATTGAAGAGAACCTGAAGGAATACGAGATCTATCTCGATCGCCACCGTATACTTGTTTTCTATTACAAATTCGCTTCCCTGTATTTTGGCAGTGGACATTATGAAGAGGCCATCGATTACCTCAACAAGATCATTAACTGGAAGGTTGACCTGCGTACCGACCTGCAATGCTACAGCCGCCTGTTGCATTTAATAGCCCATTACGAGCTGGGTAATTTTCAGTTGCTGGAATACCTGTTCAAGTCTGTATATCGCTTTATGGCCAAGATGGGCAACCTCAGCGTGGTGGAAGAAGAGATCTTTCGTTTTTTGCGCCGGACGTTCCATTTGTCGCCCCGCCAGTTGAAGCCGGAATTTGCCAAACTGCTTGAACAATTAAAGCAATTACAGGCCAACCGATTCGAAACCCGGGCCTTTGCTTACCTGGATATCATCAGCTGGCTCGAAAGCAAAATGGAGAATATACCGGCTACGGAGATTGTTATCAGAAGAAAGTTTTTGGCTAAGATGAAGCGGAAAGCGGATAGTTCAACTTCTTAGTTTTATGTTTTAAGTTTAAAGTTATTGTCGCCGGCATCTGAATGTCTATTCAACTGTCGTTGCGTCGCACTCTTGTACGTCCTGTTTGCAATTTGGCTTATTTAACAACCTGCACAGCAAGACTATCCACCATTTCTTTATGCAATACCGCCCGTGGTAACCATTTGGTGGCAAAATTTACAACGAACAAAATAGCGCCCTCTTTGATCTCCGTTTCGAATTTTTTGTTTGCCCGTGTGTTGTAAAAAAATGTTAATAAACAGGAATACAGATTATTGAATTTGTTGTTGTTCGAACAGTATTAAAATGTAGAATTGTAGAATCGTTTATTAGTTGAGGAAAGATGTTCACATTTAATATTTAGTTAACTCAGGCTTTATGTCATCTATATACGCTAATATGCCTCCCTTCAGGTTGTATA
>JAJKIL010000067.1 GCA_021154515.1 Niastella sp.
CACCTATGTACATTTAATGATGCCGCATGCACCGTTCGCATTCGACAGCTCTGGTAAACACACATACAACGCCCCTGCCACAAAAGATGCTTACCTGCAGTATCTTGTTTATACCGATAAAAGAATAACCAGGTTTATAAAGCAGCTAAAGCAGGCTACAAACGGGCAGGCTGTTATTCTACTGATGGGCGATCATGGGGTGCGCATGCGGTTAAAAAACTCAGCGTTACCTGCTTACCAGGCGCTAAATGCCGTATTTCTTCCTCAACAACAATACGCTGGCTGGTATTGCGGCATTACACATGTAAATCAGTTCAGAGTGCTGTTGAATACACTCTTCCACCAGCAAATGCCTTTGCTGCCTGATTCTATAGCTATTCATTAATTTAGTTCAGGCTTAATGATGATAATCAGCAAAAGGCGCTGTTTCCTTTAATTCCTGTTCAATTTTTGCCAGCCATTCCGCCTGCTTTGGTCTGTTGCGCGAGTAATCGGTTTCCTGATCGTATTGGGCTTGTTCGAGGCGGTGTTGTTTCATGGCATCCCCATACAGCTTGTTGAGATCGGTGTTGGCGGTTTTAGCGTTGAAGTGATACGCCTTCATGAGCTTGTTCAGTTTACGGGCATTTATTTCTGCAATATCAAAATGGCCTTGTTCATGGGCCAGCACCTCATTGTTCTTTATGCGTACCCATGAGCGGTTTTTATCGAAGTTGCAGGTAATGGAATACTGAAACCCCTTTTCGTCGTAGCCATATTCAATATTTATATTACTGCTGGTAAGGGCCGCGTTTGAGCTATGCGGATCGGGATTGCCCGTGAAATCGCTCCAGGTTAGTTTGCGGGAAGCGCTCCAGGGAATCAGGTTGTTCGCCTGTATAACGGAGATACACACTAATAATAATGACAATGCGGCCTTGCTCATAAACTACAAATACAACAGCAACTTAATTCAAATCGATCGAAATAGATCCTTAAAATTTTCGAAAACCGGTAGAACCAGGTAAAACATAAAAGGTTGTCCCATTTTATGAGACAACCTTTTCTATGGCAAAGTAATCGTTGAGACCGAAATGCTTTTTTTCTCAAAAAGCGTTCTAATATCACTAAAAAAACTGAAACTAAAACAAAAAACGTCGATTATATTTTTGGAGCCGCCGCCAACACTTCTGGCGTAACCCCTGAAGCATATTTCTCAAAATTGGCTATGAACTGTTTAGCCAGGCTTTCGGCTGCTTTGTCGTATGCAGTTTTATCGGCCCAGGTATTGCGTGGGTTCAAAATAGCTTCGGGTACTCCCGGGCAGCTGGTAGGAACCGCCATGCCAAAAACAGGGTTTACTTCATATTCCACACTGTCGAGTTGGCCATCCAGTGCCGCACTTATCATGGCGCGGGTATACGACAGCTTCATGCGACTGCCGGTACCATAGGCGCCGCCCGTCCAGCCGGTGTTAATGAGCCATACCTTCACGTTGTGTTTTCTCAGCTTGTCGCCCAGCATACTGGCGTATTGTCCAGGGTGAAGTGGTAAAAAGGGGGCGCCAAAGCAGGCGCTGAAGGTAGATTTGGGTTCTGTAACACCCGCCTCCGTTCCTGCAACCTTGGCCGTGTAACCGGAAATAAACTGGTACATAGCCTGGGCAGGCGTTAATCTTGATACCGGGGGTAGCACGCCGTAGGCATCACAGGTTAAAAAGAAAATATTTTCAGGTATACCACCTTGCGCGGGTTCAATGGCATTACAGATATAATGTAATGGGTAGGAGACGCGCGTATTTTCGGTAATGGTCTTGTTGGCAAAATCAATTTCATTGGTGCCCGCGTAAAAATTGGTGTTCTCAACAAGGGCGCCGCCGCGGATGGCTGCATAAATAGCCGGCTCTTTTTCCTGGCTCAGGTCAATACACTTGGCATAGCAGCCACCTTCAAAGTTAAATACGCCATTGTCGGTCCAGCCATGTTCGTCGTCGCCAATCAGTTTACGGTTGGGGTCGGCGCTCAGGGTAGTTTTACCGGTTCCACTCAAACCAAAGAACAAAGCGGTGTCGCCCTCCTGACCAATGTTCGCTGAACAGTGCATGCTTAATACACCTTTGTCGTGAGGTAAAATATAATTGAGAATAGAGAAAATACCTTTTTTGATCTCGCCGGTATAAGCACTGCCCGCAATTAAAATGGTGCGGTGTTTAAAGCTGATAACGGCTGCATTGTGCTGACGAACGCCACATGCTGCAGCATCGAGGTGCAAACCCGGTGCGGCCAGGATATGCCAGTCGGGGTGAAAGTCTTCCAGTTCTTCTTCCTCGGGACGCATAAACATATTATTGGCAAACAGGTTGGCCCACGGGTTATCGTTGATTACGCGAATGTTCAGCCGATAGCGGGGATCGGCGCAAGCGTAGGAGTCACGAACCCATACTTCGGGTTGTACGTTCAAATAATCAAGGATCTTTTTATGTATGCAATGAAAATATTTCTCCTCCAGTGGAATGTTAAAGTCATTCCAATGAACTGAATTTTCAGTGATCTCATCTTTAACAATGAACTTGTCTTTCGGACTACGGCCCGTAAATTCTCCTGTTTTTACTACCAATGCGCCTGTGTTGTTCAGTTCGCCCTGGTTCAATCGTAAACTGTCATGCACTAACTCTTCAGCACTTAACTGATAATGCAATGTGTTGGTTGAGCGAAGCCCCAGTTCCTCAAGTCCTTTTGTTGGGATTGCAATAGCTGATAATGACATACAAGCGTTCGTTTGTTTGAGCCTCAAAGATATAATTAAAATTTATCCATACCAATGGAGGTATTTGACACATTTTTGAATATTTTCTAATTTAGATGGCTGTTTATTATAAATTATCTACCTAACGGCTGTTAGTGTAAAACCGCATTGATTGCTCACGCGGTTTTGCTGAATGGGTACTAAAAACCTGAATTTTATATGATTGTTGATCAGTATTTGGTTACGGGTTTCCAGCTCCCGGAAACCGGTTTATTCAGTGGTTGACCATAGCTTGATAAAGCAATAATTATAGGTTGATGATTTCGAAGCAGTTTTCAATGCCCGGGTACCCTGCATCCGGTACCTGGTAACTGATTATAGTTGAGCGTTTTCATTTATTTTTACCGCATCAATTAAAAGGGCTTCTATACTATAAATATTAACTACATGAAGTATCTGCCACTCGATCCTGCTATTTTTATCCAGAACCGTAAGAGTTTTGTAGCCCGGATGGATAAAAATGCGATCGCTATTTTCAACAGTAACGATGAACTGCCTACCAATGGCGATGCCACGCACCGGTTCAAGCAAAACAGCGACCTGTACTGGTTATGCGGCATTGACCAGGAAGACTCTATGGTAATTCTTTTTCCCAATAACCCTGATCCCAAACTGCGCGAGGTGCTGGTGCTGGTTCGTCCAAATGAAATGAAAGAGAAATGGGATGGCAGGCGGTTACGGGCAGAAGAGGCCCGCAAGCTATCGGGCATTCAAACGATCATCTGGCTCGATAGCCTGGATGCTGTTTTACAGGGCTGGATCCATTTGGCCGATACCATTTATTTGAACACGAACGAAAACGACCGCAAATCGAACTGGGTACCGGTACGCGATTACCGCTATGCAGAAGAAATGCGGCAAAAATTCCCGCTGCACCAGTACAAGCGCAGCGCCCGTATTATGAAAGAGCTGCGGGCTATTAAATCGCCCCAGGAAGTTGCCGTAACACAGCAGGCAATAGATATAACCCAAAAGACGTTTGAACGACTGTTGAAATTCATAAAGCCGGGTGTAATGGAGTATGAGATAGAGGCTGAGATCTGGCATTCGTTTTTGTCGCAACGCGCCACCGGGCCGGCTTACAGCAGCATCATCGCCAGTGGCGACCGCGCCCGCATTCTGCATTATGTATTCAATAACCAGGAATGTAAAGATGGCGAGCTGGTGTTGATGGATTTTGGCGCTGAATACGGTGGCTATTGTGCCGATTTAACCCGTACGGTTCCGGTAAGTGGAAAATTCACCAAACGGCAAAAGGAAGTGTATAATGGTTGTTTACGCCTGCATGACTATGCGAAAAGCATTCTGAAGCCTGGCATCAGCATCCTGGATTATACCGATAAAGTAGGAGCCGAAGCCACCAAAGTGTTTGTAAAGCTTGGGTTGCTGAGCCCCGGAGATGTGAAGAATGAAGACAAGGACAACCGCGCTTACCGCAAGTATTTATATCATGGTATTTCGCATCACCTGGGTATCGATGTGCATGACCTGGGTTCCCGTACCGAACCCATTAAACCGGGAATGGTATTTACCGTTGAACCGGGTATTTATATAGAACAGGAACAAATGGGCATCCGTATCGAAAACAATCTATGGATCACCAAAACCGGCAACAAAGATCTGATGGCTAAGATTCCCATTAAGGCGGATGATATCGAATCTTTAATGAAGAAAAAATAAACGAAAAAGAATAAGCTAATTTGAATTCATGAAACACATACCAAACCTGTTCACGTTACTCAATTTGTTCTTTGGCTGTATTGCGATCATATACGTCTTGCAAAATGGAATTATTATAGTAAGTGATGAGCAGGGGACACAGTTGCTGGAAATTCCCGAAAAAATATGGCTGGGTTCCTTATTCATTGGGCTGGCCGCTGTGGTAGATTTTTTAGATGGATTTGTAGCCCGCCTGTTCAATGCTACTTCGCCACTAGGCAAACAACTCGATTCACTGGCCGATGTAGTAAGCTTTGGTGTAGCGCCGGGCATGATCGTGTACCAGTTTTTGCGCCTGAGTTATGCAGGTATGCCCGATGGTATGGAGGCGCCGGTTATTCTTTTAATGCCTGCCCTGATGATACCCTGTGCAGCCGCATTTCGACTGGCCAAGTTCAATATCGACGATTCACAGCAATTTGGTTTTAAAGGCGTTCCTACGCCGGCAGCAGGGCTGTTGGTAGCCTCATTACCCCTTATTTACTGGTATTCGAATGCAGATATGGCCGGTTTGTTACAGAATCGCTGGGTGTGGTATGGTATAATTGTGGTGCTGAGCTATTTAATGATAAGCAATCTGCCGTTGATGGCGCTGAAATTTAAAAATTTCTCCGTGAAAAGCAATCTGCCCAAGCTTATTTTACTGGTGGCTGCCATTATAGCCGCCATATTATTAAAATGGATGGCGGTACCGGTTGTATTTATTCTTTACATCATCTTATCTTTGGCGTTCAAAAATAAAGCTACAACATGACCTATACAGTTCAGGTGAAGGTAATGCCGTTAAAAGAATTGCTCGATCCGCAAGGGAAAGCCGTAATGAGTGGATTACAAAATCTGGGATTGGGTAACGTTCAGGATGTACGGGTAGGAAAGAACATCACCCTGCAGGTAGAAGCCAGCACCCCTGATCAGGCAAAAGCAATTGCCGAAGAAGCCTCCAAAAAGTTACTCGCTAATCCGGTAATGGAGTATTTCGAAATCGTTATTAACTAATTTTTTGATAAGCTAATGTGTTAATGTGCCTCTTACCAGAAGCACGTTAGCATATTAGCGCATTATCAATTATGCTTTATATAGTTCCAACACCCATAGGTAACTTGCAGGATATCACGCTCAGGGCCCTGGAGGTGTTGAAGCAGGTTGATCTGATACTGGCTGAAGATACGCGCACCTCAAGCAAATTATTAAATCACTACCAGATCTCGCGGCCGCTTACAGCTTATCACATGCATAACGAGCACCTGATAGTGCCGCACCTCGTTAGGCAGTTGCAAGAGGGCAAAAAGATGGCCATGATCTCAGATGCCGGTACACCCGGTATTTCCGATGCCGCTTTTCTGCTCGTTCGCGAATGTATTAAGCAGCATATAAAAGTAGAATGTCTTCCCGGCGCTACGGCCTTTGTTCCCGCCCTGGTAAATAGCGGACTTCCTATGACCCGCTTTACGTTTGAAGGTTTTCTTCCACCCAAAAAGGGCCGTCAAACCATGTTGAAGAAACTGGCCGAAGAAGATCGCACCATGATCATTTATGAATCACCACACCGCCTGCTTAAAACCCTGCAGGAATTTGTTCAATACTTTGGCGCCGACCGTCAATGCAGTGTAAGCCGCGAGCTCTCCAAAATGTTTGAAGAAAATGCGCATGGTACGTTGCAGGAGCTGGTTGAACATTTTCAGCAAAAGGATGTTAAGGGGGAGATAGTTATTGTGTTGGCTGGGAAGGAGTAGTTGAGTTGACCAGTTAACCAGTTGACGAGTTGACCAGGAAGGAGAGTTGATAACGTTGATAGAGTTGATAAAGAGATCGAAAAGCAAGTTGACGTGTTAAAGAGTTGACAAATTAACAAGTTGAAATGCAGAAGTGATCCCGGAATTTCGGAAACCCTTTCACGTTTGCCGTTTCACGTTTCGCGACTCAGGATTGCCGCGTCGCGGCCCTTTGCCTTTTGCCCTCTGCCCTTTGCCATTTTCACCACTGCCTATTGCCCTTCGCGTCTCTTCAACACTCGCTATCTACACAATTAACCAACTTTATGTTTTTATTTAGGCAACAAGGTTTGAAATTTGCATGCTAACCTATAAATACGTATTTAGATATGAAAAAGCTCATTAATTACTGTCTGGCTCTTTGTCTTACTACCGCCATATATAATACCGCTGATGCACAGGTGCGTAAAATTCCGGCTGAAGTAACCGAAGCTTTCCGGCAGAAATACCCCACCGCCCTGAATGTAGAATGGCACGATCACTTAACTAATTTTACCGCCACCTTCGATCAGGATAAAGTACACTACGAAGCCAAGTTCAACAACAAAGGTTTTTGGCAAAGCACCGAAAATAAAATAGATGACCCCGCCATTCCCGCACCTGTTAAAGACGGCTTTCAAAAAAGTAAGTATGCTGAAGAGTGGAATATAAAGCAAGCCTATAAAATAGCCCTGCGCGAAGACAAAACGCAATACCGCCTGGAGATCCAGAAAAATGATATCCAGAAAAAACAATTGTATTTCGACAGCACCGGCCGGTTATTGAGAGATAATATCAGCCTGTAGAATTGCCAATAACGATATCTATAAAAACAATTCCCCCTGGCGTTGCCGGGGGGATTATTGTTTATGCTGTTGAATGCTAAAAAAACCAGTTGAATATATTCTAATTAGATGCCCACAAAACTATTACATATTAGTATAAAATAGCAAATATACTCTGTTTATCTCCGTAGAACTTGAATTTGATCAAGCCATCCTGGCTACCTATTGATCATAACAACCAGTACAGCACTCACGGGTATTAACCGGTTATAAAGTATAACTATTTATCATTTTTCTTTTTTAACTACCTTCCGCACTTGAAAACTTCATTAAATAAAACTTACATGATGCGTAAAAGGATTTATACGCTGACGACTTGTACTCTCTTAGCAGTGGTGGCATGGGCGCAACCTGACAGATGGCAACAGCGGGTGAAATACACGATGGATATTGCCATGAACGTAACTGCCAACCGGTTTACCGGTAAACAACGGTTGGAGTATACCAATAACTCTCCCGATACCCTTAAAAAAGTATTCTATCATTTATACTGGAATGCCTTTCAACCCAATAGTATGATGGACAATCGCAGCCGCGTATTGGGTCAAAAAACAACCAACGGCCGGCCCGACTGGGACCCGCGTGTGAAGGACCGTATTCAAAACCTGCAACCAGATGAAACAGGTTATCAAAAAGTGCTGTCGTTAAAAATGAACGGCATTCCTGTGAAATATTCGGTAGATGAAACCATTCTGGAAGTACCGCTTTCAGTACCCATTCTACCCAAAGCCAAAGTGGTGTTTGAAATGGAGTTTGAAGCGCAGGTGCCATTACAGGTCAGACGCAGTGGCCGCGACAACCCGGGTACGGGTGTGCGTTATTCCATGAGCCAGTGGTATCCCAAAATGTGTGAATATGATTATGAAGGCTGGCACCCCACGCCATATGTAGCCCGCGAGTTTTATGGGGTTTGGGGCGATTATGAGGTGAACATTACCATCGATAAAAAATACATGATCGGTGGAACCGGTTATTTACAAAACCCTAACCAGATCGGTTTTGGTTACCAGGATCCCGGGGTAAGAATGGCAGCGCCAACCGGCCCAACACTTACCTGGCGTTTTGTTGCTCCCAATGTACACGATTTTATGTGGGCGGCCGATCCCGACTATGTGCATTTAACCCGCACTATTGCCGGCGGTCCGGTAATTCATGTGATCTACAACCGCGAGGAAGATCTGCTGCGCAGAACCTACGAAACATTACCACCTGATAAGAAAAAGAATTACGCCAATGCAGATGCCTATATTAAATGGTTCGATAATGAGTGGAACCGCATAGCTGATGCAGCCGTAACCGTATTACCCTTTATTGAAAAGAAATTCGGCGCTTATCCCTACAAACAGTATTCGTTTGTACATGGGGGCGATGGCGGGATGGAATACCCTATGAGCACCCTGATCGTTGGCCCCAGCGTAAGCACGGCCTTTCACGAATGGATGCACAGCTGGTACCAGGGTATGCTGGGCACCAATGAATCAGAATACGCCTGGATGGATGAAGGCTTTACCAGCTATGCCGCTTCACTGGTTACAAATTATTACCAAACTGTTTCAGGTTCGCAGGAAACAGAAACGACCGCAGGTACAGGTCCGCGTAAGAAAGTACTGGTTGATTCGCTTGCAAAAAGTAAATCCTACCTGGGTGCTGTTAACCCCCACGACGATGCGTACGATAATTATTTCGGCCTGGTGGCCAGCCGCCTGGAAGAACCGCTAACTACTCATGCCGATCATTTTGAAACAAACTTTGCCTACAGCCTCGCTTCGTATTCAAAAGGAGAGGTGTTTATGGAACAACTGGGTTACATTGTTGGCGCCCAGGTGCGCGATAAAATTTTGATGGACTATTATAACCAATGGCGCTTCAGGCATCCTAATGTAAATGACTTTATCCGCGTAGCGGAAAAAGCCAGTGATATAAAGCTTGACTGGTACCGCGAATACTTTGTGAATACCACGAAAACAATCGACTATGGTATTGATAGTTTGTGGGATGAAGGCGGTAAAACAAAGATCAGATTACGCCGCATTGGCAATATGCCGATGCCGGTTGATGTACTGGTCACTTTCAAAGATGGCAGCAAGCTGATGGCTTATATACCGCAGTATTTGATGTTTGGCGAAAAGCCGGTTGAAGATGCTACCATTCCGCGTAATGTATATGAGCCCTGGAAATGGACACATCCGCAATACACGTTTGAGATCAATCGCAGGATCACCGAACTAAAGGTCATTGAAATTGATCCTTCACTGCGCATGGCTGATGTAGACAGAAAAAATAATAAACTGGATATTCCCTGGTAAGGTGAGAATTAATGCGTTTAAGGTGGGTCACCCTTTGAGGGTGGCTCACCTTTCTAATTAAAAAGGTGAGCCACTCTCTGGAGAGTGACCCACCTTTTGTAACTAAACAGGTAACAATCAAAAAGGCCCCCCGATGCATCGGGGGGCCTCCTTTCAAATAAGGTTATTGATAAACAGAGCACAGGGAAGGTAAAATGGCATGTAAGTATTTGATGTGGCAACCAGATGCAAAGCTATGCTCGTATTAGAATTTAAACAATACTACTTTGTGGGTAATTTTTGCTGTGCTAAACTGCTAATGCGCCTTTTACCCCTCCGGATCAACGCCCATAAAACTTATTAATAGCTTCTACCCGATTATTTACATGTAGTTTTTCGTATATGTGATATACATGTTTGCGCACTGTTTCCTGGCTAATGAATAAACTGGCGGCAATTTCTTTGTACAGCATGCCTTTGGCCAGTAATTCCAGTATTTCTTTTTCACGATTTGATAAAACGCTGAGAGATTTATCAGTAGCTTCTGCGCCCGCTTTATTATGTTGAAAAGCCTGCACTACTTTACGGGCTATCTGACTGCTCATGGGAGCGCCGCCCTCCTGTAATTCCCGGATGGCTTCCAGTAGTTTATGGGGAGCTGTTTTCTTTAAAATGTATCCGTTTGCGCCGGCACTCAATGCTTCGAAGATCTTTTCATCATCTTCATACACCGTACACATCATAAACAGGATCTCAGGATAATCTGCTTTCAGCTGCTTCACAATATCGATCCCGCTTTCCCCTTCGCCGAGGTTTATATCCATCAACACTACCTGCGGTTTCAGATCGGGAATTTTCACCAACGCTTCTTCTGCCGTTGCACAACTTCCCAACAACCGGTATCCTTCCGACATCGTTACGATCTGTTCCAGTGCAGACCGAATGTCTTTTGTATCGTCAACAATACATACAGTAATATCCATCATGGTACAAAGTTCAGTTTTTTGCCGAAACGTAAAATACCACTTTAAGGTAGTTTTACTTGCTATAAATAAAAACCCTGAATGTTACTGATTGAAAGTTAAAGCAATAGCCTCTATATTATACTGAAACATATAACATATACTTCTCTTTGAAGTATTCTTCAGAAAATATCTCGTACACCTCCATTAACCGGGGCCTGCAACCGCTTTCTGAGATCTCCTGTGAC
This sequence comes from Niastella sp., assembly GCA_021154515.1. Classification (GTDB taxonomy): domain Bacteria; phylum Bacteroidota; class Bacteroidia; order Chitinophagales; family Chitinophagaceae; genus Niastella. The sequence continues at coordinate 10,595 of JAJKIL010000067.1, forward strand.
AGATCGCCGCCTTTTAAACAGATGAGTCCTGGTTTTTGATTCTCACTATTGGGCTGCGGTTTCTTCAGCAATGGCTTCGACCATTGCCATAAGTCTTTTAACGGCGCCACGGCTCTCGACACAACAAAGTCAAACTTTTTGTCTTTGATCTCTTCAATGCGCGTATGGCGGGTAGTTACATTCTTTAGTCCTAATGCTTCCGCCACTGCGTCCACTACCTTTAATTTCTTACCTATACTATCGACAAGAAGGAATTTTACTTCGGGAAAAAAGATGGCCAGGGGTATACCCGGAAAGCCACCACCTGTACCAAGGTCAACAATGGTTGAACCGGGCTTGAACTCAAAAGCAGTGGCAATAGCCAAAGAATGCAGCACATGCTTTTCGTACAGGCTTTCCATGTCTTTACGCGAAATAACATTGATCTTGCTGTTCCAGTCGTTATACAGTTCGTCTAAAGCGGCGAATTGTTGCAGCTGAACAGGGTTGAAGTCACCGAAATATTTGGTGATCAGTTCCAGTTTTTGTTGGGCTTTCTCCATATTGAAGGAGCAAAGATGAAGTAATGTATGAACATCCAGATATCTAAAATCCACCACCAGTAAAAAAGATCCTTTTCGTTCATCTTTTTCATTGCGTTGTAATAGACAATCGCCTGCCAAATGAAGCGGATCGCAAAAACGCCCAGTGTTATCCGCCAGTCGAAAAAGAACAGGCACAATACAAACAGGGGGTACAGAAAAAAGTGAGAGGTGGAATATAATCCTAACAGGAATTTATGAACCGGTTTATAGAATTTGCTGGTACTGTAGTGGCGGTTCTTCTGGCGGATCCAGTCGCCAAACCTGCGTTTGGGTTCCGACAGGGTGAACGCTTCCTGATCGAGCACCACGTTCACATTGTGTTTGTTGGCCACCTGGTTAATGAACAGGTCATCATCACCGCTGGCTACGTGGTTGAGGGAAGAAAAACCTTTTTGACGGAAGAACAATTCGCGTTTATACGAGAGGTTTCTACCCACCCCCATATACGGCATACCGGCAAGCGCATACGACATATACTGCAGGGCCGAATGGAAAGTTTCGAAGCGAATGAGTTTGTTCAGAATACCGGGCTTTTTATTGTAAGCGCCATAACCCAGCACTATCTCAACACCGTCGTGATAAGCATCCTGCATTTTTTGTAACCAGAATTCTGAAGCAGGTACACAATCGGCATCGGTGAGTAATAATATTTCGTGTTTGGCTTCTTTTATCCCTATTGACAGCGGGTATTTTTTACCAGGAATACCCAGGGCTTCCTGTTCCAGGTTAATGGCCTGCAGGTTTTTAAAAGTCTTTTTAAACTCATCGAGCAGGTAACGGGTTTCATCCTGGCTGTTGTGGTTCACCACAATCAATTCATGCGTGGAAGGATATGTTTGCACCAGCACGCCGGGTAAATATTTTGTAAGGTTATTCGCTTCATCGCGGGCGCACACAATAATGCTCACTGCATGGGTTTGCGATTTCTCTTTGGGAACGGGTTTAAAAAAAGCTACGCGCCGGAAAAATGCGATATAATAAATTAACTGGATCAGTATAACCAGACAAAACAGTGAAAACAGGATCCAAGGCCACCAGGTTATGAAAAACATTTGTATCTCGCCCATAAGAGAAATTAATTTAGGCACGGTCCGTGAAGTTTGCACGAAAATAGGATAAACTAATGAGTTTTTAATTTGAAGTTGTACCCATCTGGTGTGAGTTTCAGCGAAAAATAAGTGGCCGGTAGTTAATGGTGAAAACCTATTGACTTAATAACCGGTAACCCGAAACCGGGAAGCCAGGTCTTTGTACTTAAAACTTTCAACTTAAAACATTCAACTTTAAACTTTGAACCTGAAACCTGCCACCCGAAACAGCCAATAATAAAGCGGATGCAACACATTATCTTTGCGTCCCAATATAATAAAAATGGCCGCATTACAATTCACTTTACAACATACCGATAACCAGACAAAAGCCAGGGCAGGACATATTGTCACCGATCATGGTGAAATAGCCACGCCCATCTTTATGCCGGTAGGTACGGTAGGCAGTGTAAAGGCGGTAAGCCAACAGCAGTTGAAGGAAGAGGTGAATGCATCCATCATACTGGGAAACACGTATCACTTGTACTTGAGACCCGGTACCGGAGTGCTGGAAAAAGCGGGTGGTTTACACCGTTTTAATGGCTGGGAACGGCCCATTTTAACGGATAGCGGCGGCTACCAGGTGTTCTCCCTGGCAGGCACCCGTAAAATATCAGAAGAAGGCGTATTGTTTCAATCGCATATCGATGGGTCGCGGCATTTGTTTACGCCCGAATCGGTAATGGATATTCAACGCAGTATTGGCGCCGATATCATCATGGCATTTGATGAATGTCCGCCGTACCCCAGCGATTACCAGTATGCTGAAAAATCGATGCACCTGACCCATCGCTGGCTCGATCGTTGTTTCAAGCGTTTTACCGAAACCCCGGATAAATACGGGTACACCCAGAACCTGTTTCCCATTGTGCAGGGCAGCACCTATACCGACCTGCGCAAAGCCTCCTGCGAATTCATTGCCTCAAAAGAGGCAACAGGTAATGCCATTGGCGGGTTAAGTGTGGGAGAACCCGATAACATGTTGTATGATCTGTGCGGGTTGTGTTGCGATAATTTACCCGTTCACAAACCCCGTTATTTGATGGGTGTGGGAACCCCCTGGAACATCCTGGAATGTATTGCCCTCGGCGTTGATATGTTTGACTGTGTAATGCCTACCCGCAATGGCCGTAATGCCATGCTGTTTACTTCGCAAGGCGTAATAAATATCGATAATAAAAAATGGGAGACCGATTTCTCACCCCTCGATGAGGGCATCGACTGCGTGGTGAGCAATTATTATTCAAAAGCTTATTTACGTCACCTGGTTAAATCGAAAGAAATACTGGGTCTCACCCTCGCCAGCGTACATAACCTCGCGTTCTATTTATGGCTCGTTCGCCAGGCAAGACATCATATTTTGCAGGGAGATTTTATTTCATGGAAGAATGAGATGGTTGTTCGTTTACAAACGAGACTGTAAGAAGAAGGCAATAGGCGGGGGTAGTAGGCAGTGGTGACTTGGCAGAGGGCAAAAG
>JAJKIL010000068.1 GCA_021154515.1 Niastella sp.
ATCACTGAATCACCTGTTGAATTGATAGCCCATGTTCCCTGGCTGGAGGTGCTGTCTGACGTAACCGTATAAGTGCCGTTGTTGAAAAAATTGTATTTCAGCGTGGCATAGTTAAATATGTTGCTTACTGAATCCTTATGGAACAGGGTAGTAGTAGCAGCGCCTAACACATTCACCTGCTTTTCTACCTTCCAGGTCCTGGAAAATAACTCAGCCGGTTGCGCATGACCCGCCATAGCGATGGTAAAGAGCGCCAGTATGGTAATGAATAGTTGTTTCATGATTAATATTTTTATTAATGACCGGCCTCGAATGCTTTCTTTAACCGGAGATCGATGTTTTTGAACAGGATGGAGCCAACGATGATATTGCCGATGGCATTTATTCTTCCGGGAGTGCCGTCGCCGCAATAACTTAAACCGGAGCCCGCCGTCACGATCTTTACTTTGCCGCATTCTTCCACTACTGAGCGGAATACTTTACCGGGATACAGGAAGTGCCCGGGTTGGGTATAGTTGGTTAATGTCAGGTTCTTATCATCGGGGTAGATCCATACCTGGTCATAAGCAATGTCGTGCAGTTTGTTACCGCAGGCAACATTGTCTATCGTAAGGTCGTAAGCGATGCGGTCATTGATCAAATACGGGCTGTTGTATAAGTTGTAGGTATGACAGGCTACTACTGAATCGGGATTATCTGCTTTTTGCTGTTCCATCCAGTAGCCACGCTTATCCCTGTCTACATATTCGCTCAGCCAGGGAATTTTTGCGTTGGTAGGCGCCAGGTGGTGTAAAGCGAGATACGTTCCATCAAGCACCTGTGAAATGTATTTGATGCCGCCGTTTGTGTTGGTTTCGGAAGTAGCAGGGTCAAAAGCATTTACATGTTGATACACCATATTCACCACCGTGTTCTTATCAGCGCTTAACAGCATGGGGGTAGACAGCACATCATAAGGAAAATCCCACGGTGTGGGCGCCTGAAGGCTGGCATCGTGCTTCATCAGCTTGTATACATACTCTGCATTACAATTACTGCCGTTGGGACCAGTGGTAGAACAAACTTCGGTTTCAACGCGATAGAGGTGATAATCCTGGCGGCCGGTAACATTCTGGTTGGTCTGATCCTCAATATCATTGATCGCTTGCTGGTTACATACGTGATAATCGGTTGAGTCGGCTACGAGGGGATAATTCCTGCCCAGTGTGCTGCTCATAATGCCATTGCTGGTAGCGATCCACTGAATGGAATCTTTTTCAGCAACCCCGCCCAGAATCTGGTCGGAGATAAGGCCGTGGGTAGCCGCAGTATATAAAGTGTAAGAATTTTTGCTGTTAACAGAGCCGGTGCCGCTGTACACGATCAGCCCTTTATTAGTGCCTATAAACACCTGGCCCAGGCGGTTACCCCAGATAGCGTTGGCGTTTATGGCCGCGCCGGCAGGAAAGATACAGGACAGATTGTTGGTGTTCACATAAGTCCAGTTACCGCGACGACGAACCGCAAAACCTTTGCCGGCGCTGAGCGTAGCCCACAGATCACCGGAAGGCGTAAGCCACAAGCCATTGAAGATGCCGCCGGCCGGAATGCCGATGGTAGCAAAATTTGCTGAAATGCCGGCGTAGCTGCCATCAATGTTGTATTTCAGCAAACGGGCCGGGAAAGCAACACCCGATTTGCTGGTATAGGGTGCCACGCTGATCCACACTTCTTTCTTACCTGCTGCTATGGAATACACGTTGCGGGTTTGCGCCGTTTGCGTTGCCGTGGGGTTACAGGTATATGCGGGGTAAGGAAACTCAGCAGGGTCTGCACCGCCACGATAATCCTGGTAAGTACCGCGTGACCTAAAACCGATATCTCCTTCCTGTTTGAATGAAAAAGTACCGGGTGTTACGATATAGTCAGGGCTTGACGTGAGATCGTTGTATTTATGCGCACTCCAAACCGTACCGTTTGAATCTATGGCCAAACCGGCACAATTGAGTGTCCCTATGCCGTCACGCCCCAGGTAGGTAAAGCACTCGGCATTTCTGTCGGGCGCCTTGTGCACCATACCCGCCGTGTTGTTAATGGGGATCTGTTCAATACCGCCACCCACGGCGGTGCTGCCACCGCGGCCATTGTGGCCGGCCCAGATATTACCTACATGGTCGGCTGCCAGGGCCTGCACGTTAAAGTTCGCCGTGGCGGCCAGTGCTGTAAACGAGTTGGCATTGGGGTTACTTAATTTGTCGAGCTGATAAACACCATTGCTTCTTCCTGCCCAGATGTTGTAATTGGAATCAACGGCAATGCAGGTAAACGAGGTGCCTGTGTTGTAGCTGGTGAGTTGCATCTGTGCGTGCAAACAAAAAGGCAACAACCACAAAAAGAGTAAACACTTCTTCATGATTAAAGTTTGATTAGCGAATAATGAATGGCAAAAGCAGGAAATCCACCCTGGTTAGGGCAGTATTTTAACGGTTGGTTTCATAAGATGGAGGAAGTGGTACAAATACTCAATACAAGGCAGGGACCTCGATTGATCTATTTGACTTTGTAAATAAAGGGTGATTACAACAGCAGGTGATCGATGTGTAAAGGCAAAGAATTGTCAATGACAAAGGCGTTTGATAATAAGGGGAGAAGGGTTCCGGTTCTGTGTTTCATAAAGGACTTAGGTTTAATAGTGCCGCAAAAATAGAAAAGTTTTGAATTGAGTGCAAACTACATAGGTGATAAAAGTTATTCACCAGGTAAAATACCAACAAACCACAATAAATGCCCTCCATTTTTGGAAGGCATTTTGTTTTTGTCATCGTTGAAACGGATCTAATTACGTTTAATACTATTTTATAAACTGCTTAATATCATTTACTGCTTCAATGGATGCTTTAGAATCAATATGTGAGAATACCCAGACATGTTTCTGACCTGCAAACTCCTTTATTTTTGCTTTTGCCTGTATGGGTTTGATGCTGGTATAAAAGTTTTTTGAATCATCATTCAATACTTCATCAGTTCCTACCAATAAAAGGACCGGGGGGAATTTTTTGAACTTTAATTCACTGGGGTCTGCTTCTTTCAATTTATTTGGAGCATACAACAAAGCATGGTCATATAGAAATTTTTTACTTAAGATCGGGTCAACTGCCTGCTTTGTTTCGTATGATCTATTATTACACTTTAAGTCAATCCAGGGAGAAATAAGGACCAAAGAAGCTGGCATTGGCAGATCCGCTTTTTGAGCATCATTTACTAATGATATTGCCAACCCGCCACCTGCACTGTCGCCTATGATAGTAATATTATAGTCAGGATATTTCTTTTGAATTTCACGATACACCTTTAAGATTTCATTGTTGGCTGCAGGAAATGGATGTTCGGGAGACAAGGAATATTCTACGTATAAAATTGTTGACTGTAAAGACCTGGCTAAGTGACTTAGCATAGCACGGTAAGCGTTTATGTTGCCATATGTATATACACCACCGTGCAGGTAAATAATAATGTGCTTTTGATTTACCATATTTTGATTAAACCAATAACTCTTAACCCCTGCAATTTCTGTTGCGTCAATACTAATGGTGCTATCTGGCGGATATACTTTGCCCAGCGTTTCATAAAATGCCCTGAAACCGTTAATTTTTTGCATGGTGCTATCAGGGATGCTTTGCGCATTTATGGAGGATAAGCTTAATTGGAATACACTTAATAAAAAGTATAATTTTAATAATAGTCTGCTCATAGTGGTTTCTTTTAAATTTTTAATTGTAATTGTTTATTTCTATGCAAAGATGTAATTGTGAGAGCGGATAAACTTGTATCAGATCACTATCCTTTTTTTGGGCATTCCTATTTTCTCATTGCAGATTTCCGCTATACATTCCATCATCAAAATGATCAGCGTTTGTTTGTGTAATGAATAATACGATATCGCTTGTTTCAAGTGCCTTGAAAAGCGGGTTTTCCTTTTCTATTAACACACTTTCTCCTGTAGTGAGAAGGATGTCCTCGTTTACCCGTAGTGCTCCATCAAACACATAGAACAGGAAGGTTGTATTTTCAGCAGGTATTTCAGGCAAAATAACTTGCTCACCTTTTCCTAAACGCCTATCCATTAACCAGGTATTGCTTCGTATTTGCAATGGATAATCCTGTCCTTTCCCTGCTATTTTACGCCATTGGTTAGTGCTGTATGCATCTTCCAATTGGTGAAATTGTACCTGTGGTTGTAAGCCGCCAATTTCCGGTCTGATAAAAATTTGTAATCCCTCTAAAACAATTCCTTCCTCCAATACCAGTTCTTCGTGGAAATAACCTGCACCTGCATTCATCATCATCAACTTTTGATTTGAAATAATGTCGGTATTTCCTTCCGAGTCAAGGTGCTTCACTTTACCGCTTCTCAAATAGGTGAGTATTTCATCATCCCTGTGTGGATGCATGGGAATAAGTGTTCCGGGGGGGATTCTGGCGTGGTCTATTCTTCCTATTGTAGAAAAACCCGTATCATTTAATTGCGGACGGATAAGCCCGGGATATAATATTTGTATTCCAAATCCGCCATGTTGTTTACCATACTTAATGGTAGTATCTATTTTTGTTAACATTGCTTACTGTATTGTTATTTACAATACAAAAGTGGTTAACCGGAAGCCGGGAAACTTGTATCAGATCACTGTTCTGTAGAAGTGCTTAATTGAAACCCAGTGGAAATAGCATTATGCTCCCGGGAAATTTTGAACCAGAAGAGAAGGAATGGGCTTTTTCTATAGGTTGTAAATGAAATTTGCCTGACTAATAAATTTGTATCAGGTCACTATTGTGTTTTAAGGCTTTTGGCGGCATCCCAAGCATTTCATACATATACTTATTCAGTTGGGGCAAATCATAAAAACCTGTGTCGTAAGCAATGTCTGTAAGGCTTCTGTCTTTGTCAGAAAGAGTGAGATAAATAACCTGGCGTAATCTTGTCCACAACAAATATTTTGACAAACTACTGCCTGTTTGTTCTTTGAACAAAGAAGCTAAACGGGAAGGGGAAAGGAAAATAATATCGGCAAAAGTTTGAGGGGTTATGTCTTGCTTAAAATAATTTGCCTTAATATATTCAACTATTTTTGTTACTCTTTCATCATAATGAACAGTTGGCAGTTTTGAAAGCAACGCATCTATGATGGTGTAAATGTCAAAGGTATCTTTACCTGTTTGAAAAAAAGTATTTGTTTCGGTTGGGGAATTGAAAATTATATAGTCCTGATCCTCTTGAAACCTGCCTGAAAGCTCCAGGCCTATATTTGAGTATGGCTCTATGTTCAAAACATTTAAACTACCTTTTTCGGCTACGCAAAAATGTCGTACCTGTGGTTTGATTAAAAAGCCATGAATACGTTCACACAACTGACCATTAATAGTTGAATTAAAAGGTGTATCGTTTGACAATACTATTTGATAGGCAGAATGGTGATGGATCTCCACCGTAAGATTGTAGGCTTTAAGGGCAAGAATAAAGGGATTGTTTATTTGTTTGGTCATCGGATGCTTTGGTTGTTAAAAGGCAATCAAAAATAGCATAAAATGACGGTGGACATATAAAAAGCATAAAAAACACTTGACCACCATCAACATTTCCTCTCCGGCTTTCCCGGGCAGCGACTTGTTCTTACCTTGCCCTCATTCCTCTCCCTGTTGAACAAGATCCTGCCTGTTACTATTTCATCAGCTAAAAAACATGTTGTATGTACACTAAACATCAAGCCCTGCGTGCGCGCAGGCGCCTGTCAAAACTGGTTGCTGCTTTTGTTTTGATTGCTTTGTTATTGCTCGCTGTCAGGGGGCTTTCGCAAACTCCCCCACAACACTTTTATGTGGGCGTTAACTTTATCAAGGTACATCCGGGCAAGCAGGAGCAATACCGGCAACTGGTAGAAAAATATGGTAAAAAGGTGAATGAATATTTGTTTAAAAGCCAAAACCTGATGGGCTGGTATTTGTACCAGGTGTTGATGCCGGCGGGCTCCTCCACCGATTTTGATTATGCGACCGTAAATATTGCCGGCAGCCTGGGTGCTTTGCTTGATTTTCCAATGTCAACAAAGGACATCTATAAAAAAGCATTTCCTGAAATGACCGATAAAATGATCAGTGATGTACAAGCGCAGTTTGATGAATGCCGCCATATTGTACGGCGCGAAATTTATTCGCCCGTAGAAGGCGCCCATACAGACGATGCACCCAATGCCCCACCCAGCAAGTACATGCAGGTAGATCTAATGCAGCCTGCCGCCGGTAAAACAGCGGATTATATAAAAATGGAGAAAGAAACATTTTTACCCTTGCATAAGGAAAGAATAAAAATGGGCATCCTGAAAAGCTGGGGTTTGTACGAAAAGATACTGCCGGTAGATACCAGGATGGGATATGAATATGTAACCGTGAATTTTTACGACGACCTCAATAAGTTAGGTGATGGCTATGCCGAATCGGTTAAAAAACTATTCCCGCAAAAAGATACGACTTCCATGTTTAACGAAACGATGGCCGTTCGCACTATTGTGCAGAGTGGCATCTGGAAACTGATGAGCTATGTGGATGCATCGAATATGAAGAAGTAGCCGTTTACAGTGCTTTTGCTTTGCCGGGGCTTAGGCTCTTTGAAATTGAGCTCGTCGAAAGGCGGGCTTTTTTCATTAAATACAGATCCACCTGCATTCTAAATGATTTTCTGTATAAAATGAATTAGAATTAAAGCTAAACTGTGATCATGGTGTGACCATATCTTTATGGTAACCACTTAAAGTGGAATATCCTTTACTTTTACGATATATATTGAATATTCACCATTAAAATCAATAAAATGAGCTTTTTAAAATTAAAAGATGGCACTGAACTGTATTATAAAGATTGGGGAACCGGACAGCCTGTTGTTTTTCATCATGGTTGGCCATTGTCAAGCGACGATTGGGATGCCCAAATGATTTTTTTCTTACAAAATGGGTATAGGGTAATTGCTCACGACCGCAGAGGACATGGACGTTCTTCTCAAACTTTTACTGGTCATGAAATGGAAACGTATGCTTCAGATGTAGCGCAACTTGTTGAAGCATTAGATCTAAAAAATGCCATCCATGTCGGTCATTCCACTGGCGGTGGAGAAGTGATCCGTTATGTAAATAAGTATGGCAAAGGGAGAGTATCGAAAGCTGTTTTGATAAGTGCCGTAACGCCTGTTATGGTTCAAAGTGCAAATAATCCTGAGGGAGTGCCCATGAGTATTTTTGATGAGATCCGGATGTTCACAGCAACACAACGTCAACAATACTTCAGAGACTTTTCTATTCCATTTTATGGCTACAACCGTGCGGGAGCTATCGAAAAGCAGGGCATACGTGATAATTGGTGGCGTCAGGGGATGATGGGTAGCATACTTGCTCACTATGAATGCATAAAGGCTTTTTCAGAAACCGATTTTACCGAAGATCTAAAAAATGTGGACATACCAGTATTGGTACTTCATGGCGAAGACGATCAGATCGTTCCTATAAACATTACTGCTTTAAAAGCTATTAAATTATTAAAGAATGGGAAATTAATTACTTACCCGGGTTTCCCACATGGAATGCCGGCAACAGAGGCCGCTACGATAAATAAAGACGTCTTAGCGTTCATTAAATCGGCTTAGTATTTAGGTCGAAGGCCTAGCTTTTATTAATTAACAAATGAAACATTGCCCCATTTACCCACTGGTGGAAGGGGCAATGTTTTGTATCAGGCATATAATCAATAACCCGGGTTCTGCACAAATTGCGGGGTTGGCGCTCATAATAAGAAAAGCGCGCCAGGGGAGAAAGATAGGTTATTTGTTTAAAAATCAACCTCTTAAGTCGATGCAGTCGTTTCAGATCCTTCCTGTTAATCAAAAATGAGCTTTCA
>JAJKIL010000069.1 GCA_021154515.1 Niastella sp.
ACATTAAAAAATACGTACTTTAATAACTCATGGACTATCTGAAGAAGTATAAGAGCTTTTTATACAGTTATTACCTTAGCTCCGGCGTACGTATTACAGCAGGAGTGGTTTTACCTGCGCTTATTTTTAGTTATTTCGATATGCTGTCACAAGGGGTGGCCGTATCGTTGGGCGCTATGTGCGTAAGTGGTACAGATAACCCCGGTCCTATTCACCACCGGCGCAATGGTATGCTGATATGCCTGTTGTTTTTAATTATAGTAGCCTCTTTAACCAGTCTTACAGCTGCCTACCCGGTTCTGCTGGGTATTCTCATCACGGCTTTTTGTTTTGTTCTCTCCATGATTGGGGTGTATGGCGCCCGCGCCATTGCCATTGGGGTTAATGCTTTGCTCATCATGGTTTTACAAATGTCGCACCCAAGCCAGGGAAAGGAAGTGCTTATTCAGGCGGCTTATATATTACTGGGTGGTTTATGGTATACCGGTTTAAGTTTAATGCTTCACAAGTTTGCCCCCTACCGGCTGGGTCAGCAGGCATTAGGCGAATGCATGGCCGCGACGGCCAATTATATTCGCATTCGCGCCCAGTTTTATGATGACAATGCCGATTTCGATAAGATCTATCGCCAAATGATCGAACAACAGGCGATCGTTCATACAGAACAGGAACTGGTTCGGGAACTGTTTTATAAAAGTCGCGACATTGTAAAAGAAACAACCAATACAGGCCGCACGCTGTTGATGCTTTTCAGAAGCCTGGTCGATCTGTTTGAGCAGATCATGACCTCTTATCACGACGATTACAAAGACCTGCATGCCGCTTTTGATGGAACCGAGCTGATGAGCCGCTACCGCCAGCTGATTATGCAACTGGCCGCCGAACTCGATGATATCAGCATAGCGGTAAAAAGCGGTCGCCGGTCGCGGGAAACCACCGCCCTGGCCGACGCCATTAAAGAAACCCGCCGTTATTACATCGAGCTGCGGAACACAAAAAGGACACCTGAAACGCTGGAATATTACATTACCATGCGGAATATTCTGAGCAACATCGAAGACATTGCAGACCGCATGCATACGCTGCATTTATATACTACCTATCAACAGAAGGTTTCCAATGTCAATACGCCCGATGACTATGAGAAGTTTATAAACCGGCAGGACTTCAGCTTTAAAACGCTTATTGATAACCTTAGCATGCAATCGAACTATTTCAGGCATGCGCTACGGGTTAGTTTGGCCACCCTGGCTGGTTATATTGCTTCGTTATTCCTGCATGTAGGACACAGCTATTGGATATTACTAACCATTATTGTGATCTTAAAACCCCAATACAGTCTTACAAAAAAACGGAATTTCGAAAGACTGTTCGGGACTATTGCCGGCGCCATCATCGGTTTGGGTATTCTGTATTTTATAAAAGACAGAACCGTTTTGTTTGTGATCATGCTGGTATTGATGCTGGGTACTTACAGCCTGCTGCGTACCAATTATATGTTCGCGGTTATTTTTATGACGCCCTATGTATTGCTGATCTTTCAATTGCTTTACGACATTCCACTAAAAAATGTACTTACCGATCGGCTCATAGATACCACCATTGGCTCTGTGATTGCCTTTATTGCCAATCTATTGATTGTTCCGCTTTGGGAGCGTTCACAGATCTCGAGCCTCATTGCCACAGCTATTGAAAAAAACACTGCCTGGTTTAAAACCGCCATCACCAATTTTATGGGTAATCCGGTAACCCCTATTCAGTATCGCATCAGCCGTAAAGAAGCATTTGTGGCGCTGGGTAATTTATCCGATGCTTTTACCCGTATGCTGGGAGACCCTAAGTGGCAACAAAAGAATATCAATATCATTCACCAGTTTGTGGTGTATAATCACCTGCTTACCTCGCATATTGCCACGTTATCACACTTCGGACAGAAATTTGCAGTGGCCAATGTAACAAAGGATTTTGTTCCGGTAACCAATTATATCGAGGCGGAATTATGTGCTGCCACCGCCATTCTCAAAGGCGAAACAACATCAGCCGAATCGGCCCGGGCGCCGCAATGGCAAATGATCGATAAACGGGTGACCAATTTAATGATGAGCCGTCATAAAGAACTGCATCAGGGTTTAACTGATACCGAAACACGCAAATTATTGCTGGAAGTGAAATCGGTTACTGATGAATTCAGGATCATTCACGATGTTACAACTGATATAAAGAAAGCAAGTTTGCAGCTGGCAGCTGGTGGCTGATTACAGGTATAAATTATGCTCTACGCTTTCATTTTCAATCTATTCACTACCCAATGCATCCTGAAATAGACACAATGGCAATTTGTGTAGGCAGAACAAGATGTTACCATGTGTAATTGGTTTTTTGGACACGGGTCCCTGTTAGTAAAGTAAGTAGTCTAAGGGTATGCCACTAAATCAAACTAAGTTTAATAACAATACGGGCCAATTAAACAGCCAAATAGTTTGAAATAGGTTGCGGGCGTAGCATCTTTGTGGTGTTAACAGTTAACGCTGATCTAATTTCCTGAAAAATACCAATAAGTATCCTTTGAAAGCTATCAGAGTCCAATAGTTGAAAAACCGTTTCGTCCAAAGTCCGTGAAAACCCGTCCAATCCAGAAAAACCAATTAACGTTTACCAAGGATCCCTTTAATTAATTAGTTAACCTCCCGGTGCATCGGGAGGTTTTTTTATGCTTTATCTGAAATATGCTTATTTTTACTTATACCTAACGGTTGCCCGGTATTTAGTTTCAGTTATCCGGCAACGTTTTTCCTACCGTATCCAGCCGTATGAATTCAAATATTCCCCGCGCACGATAATGCTGTATTGGTACACATATGCTGGTTAGGCTTTAGTATAGTGGCTTGTTCATATTCTGATAATTAAACCAGTTCATGTATGAAACAAAAGCTGATGTGCATTTTATTCATCGATGATGATGAGCCTACCAATTTTCTGAACAGATTACTGGTTCAGGAAATGGATTGCGCTCATCATGTTGAAGTGGTTACCAGTGGCGTGGAAGCCCTGGAATATTTAACAGGTACAGGTGATTTTAGTAATGGTAAAATGAATCCCCGTCCCGATCTGATCTTTCTGGATATTAACATGCCGGGTATGGATGGCTGGGAGTTTCTGCAGCATTATGAAAAACTACCGCCCAACCAAAAGGCCAATATCGTAATGGTAATGCTCACCACCTCCTTAAACCCCGATGATGAACACGCTACACAAAAGAATATCGAGATCGCAGGGTTTGAAAATAAACCCCTGGACCCTGAAGTAATAAAAAAAATACTCGCCCGGTTTTTCCCGGAAGTATGCTAACCCAGTGATTGCTTTCTATGAAGGAAACCAAAGAAAATATCTGGTCAAGTGAAGAAACGACCCGGCTGATCATGAATTCAGCCCTCGATGCCATTGTGTGTATTGATACCGATGGATGCATCATTATATGGAACCCGCAAGCTGAAAGAACATTTGGTTTTACCGAAACGGAGGTAATAGGCCGCCGGTTATCTGAAACCATTGTTCCCGAACAATACCGGGCACTACACGAAACAGGTTTAAAAAAGTATTTAAACACCAGGCAGGGAACAGTCCTGAATAAAGTCTTTGAAATTTCAGCGCTGCACCGCAATGGCCATGAGTTTCCCATTGAACTAACTATAGTACCAATGCGATTGAAGGAGCATGATTTCTTTTGCGCCTTCATCCGCGACATTTCTGAACGACAGGAAGCGGAAACCCGGCATCAACAATATGCAGAAGACCTTAAACGAAAAAACATAGAGCTGGAGCAGTTTGCCTATGTGGCTTCACACGACCTGCAAGAACCACTGCGAACCGTATCAGGTTTTGTTGAATTGCTGAAGCGTCATTATAAAAATGAGACCGACGAAAATGTAATTAAATACATCAACTATATCACCGATGCTTCTGACAGAATGTGGCGGCTGGTGCAGGACCTGCTCGATTATTCACGGCTTGGCCGGGAACGCATTCTGGAACCGGTTGACTGTAATAAAGTGGTGCAGGAAGTGTTGAGCGACCTGGCAATAGCCATCCAGGAAAGCAAGGCTGTAATAAATATTGATCCCCTGCCGGTAATTTCAGGTTATTCCACCGAAATGAAACAGCTTTTTCAAAACCTGCTTAGTAATTCGCTAAAATTCAGAAAACCGGGTGAACCGCCGGTAATTAATATTTCAGTAATGCTCCGTGAAGATACCTGGCAATTTAGTGTAACCGATAATGGTATTGGCATCGATGAAAAATACTGGGAACGCATTTTTGTGATCTTTCAACGCCTGCACACAAAAAACGAATATGAAGGCACCGGTATAGGACTGGCCCATTGCAAAAAGATAACCGAATTGCACAATGGAAAAATATGGGTGGATTCTACACCGGGAGAAGGCTCTACGTTTTACTTTACGATTAAGAAAAGGAATACGGATAAATGGAAGGTGTGAAAGGCCCTCAAATCCACCACTTTTATCCCTGTCAACAAGTTAACTTGTCAACTCGTCAACTGGTCAACTCGTCAACTTTCCTTCAACTCAGTCACCGCCATTCGTACCAACTCCGACTCAAACCCCTTCTGTAACAGATAATCAGTAGTCTTCGCCATTTTCACAAACCCATTCACGCCCTCTCCTTTTATGGTGTCCCATTTTTGTTTGGCCAGTTTGTGCAAGGTTTTCTCATAATCTTCCGCATCCAGCTCCTTCATGGCCTTGTTAATGCAATAAGTGCTTACCTGTTTCTGCTTCAGGGCATGTTTTATTTTTACCCTTCCCCATTGTTTCATGCGGAATTTGCCCCCGGCAAACTGGATGGCAAAGCGTTCTTCATTCAGGTAATCTTCTTCTATCAACTGAGCAATTGATTCTTCCACCATTTGTTTGCGTAAGCCGAAAGAATAAAGCTTTTCTTTCACCTCGGCATGACAGCGTTCCTGGTAAGCACAATAGTGCCGCAGCTTTTGCAACGCCTGCTCTTTTGTTAGTTGTTGTTTCCTCTGTAACATCTCCGCTTGCCTATTGGTTACTCTTCTATTCTATCCAAACAACCAAAATCATTCTTCAGCAGGTCGTCGTAATAGTCAGCCTTTTTAAACAGGTTGTCGAAGGTTTTTACCCCTCCGTCTTTGGTGATGTCCAGGTCGTACATGATGCATGATAACACAATGTTCTGATTCTGGCAGCTTAACACCAGGCTGTTGGTGCGGTAGTTTTCCTGCAGCAGGAACTGGTACAGCGGTTTTATTTTCAGGGCATCTGTGGGCATCTGGCACAGGTAAGCATCACCAACTACAAAGTAGTTTTCGGCATTGTAAGTGATCTTTATCTTGGCGCTGCCTTCGCGTACTTCCCAGCGGTTTACACCTTCGCGGGCAAGCTTGATGTCTTTACCCAGTTCTTTTAAAATATCTTCAATGGTTTTGGCCACACCGGTTGGCACCACTTCCTGCTCGGGCATTTTGGGCAGTTTTACCTCGGTACCGCAGGCAGGACAATATTTTTCAGAATCAATATTTTCAGGTAATACCAGGTAATCGCAACTATGGCAACGGGTGCTGGTAACACCTTTATGCGGCGCATATAATTGCAGGGCCTGGCGCAGGTAATTTACCGGTAAGGCAAAACCCATATTATCGCCACCCTGTATTTTAAACGAATTCACGCCAATAACTTCCCCATTGGCATTCACCAGCGGACCACCGCTGTTACCGGGGTTGATAGCGGCATCTATCTGAATGAATTTTAACCCATCGCGAACGCGGTCAACTTTTGAAATTACACCCTGTGTAGCGGAATAATTAAAACCAAAAGGATGACCAATGGCCAATACCTCATCGCCATCTTTCAGGCCATCGTACTGGCCCAGGCGAATTTCCGGGATCTCAACATTAGCGGGACCCTGTAAAAAAGCCAGATCGTGTTTACGATCGGTATACCAAACGCGCGATAAGGTTTTTTCAAAATTTTTACCGGCTATGGTAACCTCGGGATTGTCATTTACCACGTGATCGTTGGTTACAATCAAATCAAATTCCTTTACATAAAAGCCGGTACCTGTACCGGTTTGAGTGGCTATTTGTATGATGGCGGTCTGAAACTGGCCAATTATATCCTGAACCATTGATTAAATATTTTGCACCAGCAGGTATTCACCACAAGGGCTGGTACCTGTTCGTTTAAAAATTAGTTTGAGTCGAAATTTAAGGTAATGAGCTCTGTACTAAAGCTGCTGTTGAATGTTAGCAGGGTCTGTAGCTGCAGGCTTTCCGTTTTAAAATTCAGCTTGGGATACTTCGATAGCCAGGCAGAAATGATCTGCTGAATTCGTCCGTTTATGAGCTCCTGGTCAAACTGACCCGACTGTGCATCATAATAGGGAACGGAAAATCCCAGCGCTCCAAAATACGAGCGATAGTTGATCTGCATAAATAACAATACCAGCTCGCTGAGCGGTTTGGGTAAACTGTAAGAATACTGGCTGAATGTAAGCGCGTATTCCATTACATTATTGGCAATAAGCGGGTAATTGTTATCGCGGTACCACACCACATTATTCGCTGCCGCATTAATGGCATCCACAACGGTTTGGTGGTGTTGCGGCATCACAATAGCGAATGTATGTTTTGAGCGGAACAGGTATGGGTATACCTCTTCTTTTGTTTTATTGAGTAGTTTCTTATATCCTTCTATCATGCCCTGGTTGCGATCGATGGTGCCTTTTTCATCCTTGCGGTAATAGATCTCCACGATCTTTTCCAGTTCATTCAACAGTTTACCATCGGGACAAATACAAAAGTCTATCCGGAAGGCAAGCGATAGCAACAGGTAGGCAATTCCACCTGAAAATTTATCGGCATCCAGGGTGGCTGCATAGTCAAGCGTTTCCCTGATCCAGGTGAGCATGAAATTGTATTTCACCTCTTTTTCTGTTTCGGGAATGCCAATGATATGTTCGGTGTCTACCGTTTGCAGGGCGGCAAATTCCTGTACCAGCAGGTCATCGAGCTTGTCGGCTTTAATGGCCAGTTCTTTTAACCCGTAGTATAATTTATTGGGGTTGGCGGCTCTGATATCACTGTCGAACCGCATGCACAGGCGGTCATTATCCAGCGCGTACCGGCTGTAGTAGAGGTTAAAATTCATTTCAAGCAGGCGGCGCATAACCGGTACGCTGGCCTGGGGCATTTTGGCCAGGGTAATTTCGGCCTTCAGGCTATCCTTGTCAAATTCGCCCCTAACGATCTTGGAGCCCTGGTACACCTGAAAGGTGCCGCTCTCGTTATTTCGGTTCAGGATAACATTACCTAATTTATCATCGGCCAGGTAATCAAAAAATGCCGCGATGCTGTCGTAATAGGATTGCTGTTTGAAAAGATTGTCGGCATCGGTCCAACGGCGCACTTTTTCAACCGTCTTGTTATTATCGGAATAGCGGCCAAAAGGGATGTCGGGTTGAACCGCCTTAAGCGCCTGCTCCGGGCTCTTTTTACCACGTCCGAATAATTTGTCAAACATATAAGGTTATATTGTTTTTAAATGCAAGATCAGATTACCATATAAACAGCATATGACTAATAAAATTGCTGTTTATTTAATTTTTAATCAATGGTTTTGAAAAATACCCAATACCGCTTACTGCTTAACGCTCAATGGGTAACGCTAAAATATAAGTTCAGCCTTTGCTGAACAATAACGAAAACCCGCCTTTATGATTTTATGTGGGAAAACCACCTTAACCAAGCGGGCCGTTTACTGTTTGAATGGCCCGTTTTGAGGTAAAACGGGGTAACGGCCTGCCGATCGTTGCTACGGTTTGGAAAGTGGTATTATTGAAATCGGCATCCGGGACACATTTCAGGCGCCGGTTTTTCAATACCGCCTGCAGGCAAGATAGTATAT
>JAJKIL010000070.1 GCA_021154515.1 Niastella sp.
GAAGAAGAATTCAATAAAAAGAAAGCTGAGATCTTAGGCAAGCTCTAAAGCCGGTTGAACAATCATGGAAAACGTACAAAAAGATTCCCTATTGCTATTCCCATGCCCGGGATGCAATGCTCAATTATATTTCAACCCTGAACATCAAAAACTGGAATGCAAGTATTGCGGCACCCAGGTAGCCATCGATCAATCAAGCAACCAGATCAGGGAAAAAAGCCTGCGGCAACAATTATCTGTTACCGGCGACCCTGATGCAGCCATTGAGCAACTGGTTCATAAATGTGAACGCTGCGGCTCCGAATCGGTGTTCATTTCAGAAACGCCTACGTTTACCTGTAGTTTTTGCAACTTCGAGGTGGTAAACCCGGTAGCTTATAAAACCCGGCTTATACAACCATCGGGTATCATTCCTTTCAGGGTTGATAAACAACAATCCATCACCATTTTTAAAACCTGGTTGGGAAAAGGCTGGTGGGCGCCCGGCGATTTAAAAGAGTTTGCACGCCAGGATGCATTGCATGGCATTTACCTGCCCTTCTGGACTTACGACGCCCAAACCTTTAGTGAATGGACCGGTGAAGGCGGCAGACACTACTACGTAACAGTAGAAGATACGGATGCAAATGGCAATAAAACCACCCGGCAGGAGCAAAGAACAGAATGGATCTACCGTTCAGGCACCTTCAATACTACGTTTGATGATATTCTCATTGGGGGGGCCGATGAGTTAACACAAAAGGAATACGAAAGTATTTTTCCTTTTCAACTGGAGGAACTGGTGAATTTCGATGCCCGTTATTTATCCGGCTTCTCTGCTGATGTGTATGATGTTTCAGTAAGTGATGGCTATGCGCAAGCTGAAAAAATCATGGAACAGCAGATCTATGATGCCTGTGTTGATGAATGCCGCATAGATACCTATCGAAATGTTCAGGTGAGTACCTCTTACGAAAATCAAACCTATAAACACATTCTGTTGCCGTTATGGGTTTGCTCGTATATGTACAAGAGCAAACAATATCATTTCCTGGTAAACGGACAAACAGGTAAGATCTATGGTTCAAAACCAGTATCTGCCGCCAAAGTAGCGATTACGGTTATTGTGGTGCTAATAATTATAATAGTTATTTACTTTTTGTCGCAACAGCAGTAACCTCAGGTTGTACGATCGATAATGTGCTGTTCATATACTACTCTTGCCATATCAGTAGGCAACTTTTTGTCGTAAAGGAGCAACTTTTCGTCGTAAATAAGCAACTTTATCCCATATGTTCAAAACATGCTGTACCAAATTGGCAACTTATACGACATTGTTAGTTAAAATACAAAATTTCCCATGGGAAATGCAACTTCGCACATGGGAAATTCGGCATAGTTAGTCTAAATACTGAATTTCTCATGCGAAATTTGGTATCGCAGGTGGGAAATTAGACTTCGCACCTGGGAAATCGAACATCGAACTTGGGAAATGCGGTATTGTTTATCCTAAATGCAGATCAGTTCTCTTGCAATGCCCTGTCGATAGAAAGCTTTCCGCTGCCGTTATAAAGTGTAGCCAAACAAAGCCCGATCACCAGCAAATGGTACTCAAACCCCTCCCCTTTTTGATTGCCAAACCAGTTCATAAAAAAGCCGTTGTCAAGATGCGAACTGAATATAATACCAAGCATCAGGATGATCGTTAAAACGGCCCATGCCCTGCTGGCAAAACCAACAATGAACGATAGTGACCCTACAAATTCAATAATAATGACCAGAAAGGCTATCAGCCACGATAAATGCACCGTGCCCGTAAGGAAATCCATTTCGCCCGAAAAACCAAATCCCCCAAACATACCCAGCATTTTTTGGGCGCCGTGTGGAAACAAGATCAATCCTGTTGTAAGCCGGATAATAACACCTGTCCAATCGTTGTTTGTCCTGAACATTAATTGCATCATATTTTAATCATTTGATGCAACAAAACAACAAAAGGGGCCAACGAAAAAAATTAAACTACTTTAATGATTACTTCAAAGCAAACTTTTTGCGAAGCATACTTAAGAATACGGGGGTAATACCCAAATAGGCAGCTATTTGCTTCTGTGGTATACGCAGTTCCAATTGTGGGTATTTATGTATGAATTCAAGATAACGCTGTTCTGCGGTGAACGACAGATTTTGATTTATACGGTTTTGCTGGGTTATAAAGGCATTTTGAAAAAGGACGCGGAAAAACCGTTCAAATTTGGGGACCTTCTCATACAACTCATCAAGATGGGGTTTACTGATCTGCAATAGCTCCGTTTCTTCCAAAGCATCGATAAAGTAACTGGCTGGTGACTGGCTCAGAAAGCTGTACAGGTCGCCCACCCACCAGTCTTCTATTCCAAACATAACAATATGTTCAACGCCATTCTCGTCAATTGAATAGGTTCGCAAACAGCCCCGGATTATAAAATTCTCCGTTTTGCATATATCGCCCTGCCGAAGCAGGAAACCTTTTCTCGGTATCGTTTTTTGTTTCAGCAGTGAAATAAACAACTCAGCTTCATTTTTATTGAGCTGAATGTACCGGGAAACATGCTGGAGAATTAAGTCGATGTTCATGGATGTGGATCGAATATAAATAAAAAACGGAAAGGAACCTGAGTTCCATTTCCGTATTCATGGCTATATTGTATCCGTTAGTTGGCCGTGGCCGGACTAATTATTTCAGTCACTTCACTGATTGAGTTGGCCGGGAAACCGCCTTTCTTTGCATGCTCTTTAATGATCTCAACATTTTCAGCCCTGTAGACACAATACATTTTGTTGCCAGTAACATAACTATGTATCCATTCAATTTTTGGCCCCAGTTCTTTCAACACGTTGCAGGAAGTTTGCGAAGCGCCTTTTAATTGCTCCGGGGTAAATTGACCCAAACCCGGGATCTCCCGCTCGATAACATACATTTTCATGTTCGATTGATTTTTAGTTTTTGATTTGTCGGAAAGAGTCGCCCTCTGCGCCATACCGGCAATGCCAATCATTAACAGCATGGCAAACAGTAATGAGATCTTTTTCATGGTTGTTTGATTTTTGTTTTTCGTATAACCAAAGCTACGCTCAACAACCACGAAAGCTGTATAACAAATCGTTCAATGAATATCAATCCTGAATCAAAATAAAAGTGGTGTAAGAAGGGCTGTAACAATTCATTCCAAACATAGAACAAATCAATCAATGCAGCAGTTCAAGATAATCCATAGGCAACAGCCCATAGTTCTTTTTAAAACATTTGGTGAAGTAGGATGGGCTGGTAAACCCGGCATCGAAAGTTATTTGCGAAATACTGTATCGTTGTTGGTTCAACAATTCTTTCGCTTTTTCCAACCGGTATTCTTTTAAAAAGATATTGGGCGACATGCCTGTAAGCTCAACTGTTTTCCGGTATAGTTGTGACTGGCTCATGGCCATTGCCTGGCAAAATTCGCTGATGGTAAAGTCGGGGTTCTGCCAGTGTTCTTCCAGCTTGCTGAATAATAATTCAAGCAAAATTTCATCGGGGGGCGCCAGGCAAATGATATTATTTGCCGGTTTTTGAAAATGGTCTTTGGCAGCCAGTTCTTTAACAGCCGATGATATGGCTATACGGGTTGCGCAGGAAATGAAACACAAATGCCGGGCAAACTGTATGGTATCGCCAAACAGGCTGCTTCCGGTTGAAACAGGTTCCCCGGCATTGATGCCGATCTTCACCCCGGCTGTCTGCATAGCTGGTTGTGCAGCCGCCTCCTGTATTGATAAAGCGCAGGAAACTGCTTTGGACGCCGCTGTAAAGGAAGCAATAAAACCTGTTCCGGGGTGTTCTACTTCCCTACCATCGAATACAGCCAGGTTCTGCCTTATTACATTCGTACAGCCGTTCAATAATTCGTTTGCTTTTTCAGCACCCAGCTGATGCCGCAATAATGCCGGGTCGGTGGTAGTAATAAAAAGAATGATCCGATAAGAAGGATCATTGAAGATCTTCAATCCATTTTCTGTGGCAGGTGCATTTACCGGGTCATGTAACCTGCCCAAAAAAGACTCAACCAGTTCGGGGTTTACTTCAATGACTTTATGTGGTACAAGCCCGTGTGAATGTTGGTGCAGGGCCGCTACAGATTCTTTATCCGGCGCTTCGATCAGGCAAAATACATTATTCCTTTCCTCATCTATCCAATAGGTCATGCATTTGCATTGATGCTCTTCCTGCAAAAGAATATCTTTTTGGTGTGCTTCGGCAACATCCTTTGCCTTAATGCCCGGAATAATATGAATATCCATGTAAAGCGCCATAAGACTGCATGTAGCATGCTTAAATTCCTGTTACGGTCTAAATTAGAATTAAGATTCCTTATACCAACAAATATTTTCTCTCAAATGGACCAATACCACTAAAGTTGTATGCATATAGCTACACGCAAATTGTGGATATCAGGTCAGATAAATATGAAATAAAAGACCCCTAAAAGCGTTGGTGATATGCAAATGTATGATATATAAGTATTATACATTTTTGCAATAAACACCTTAAAGCCCAATTTTCTATGATCCGCAGACTGCTGCTGACTTTAGGCACATGCCTACCGATCTTGCAAGCTATGGCACAAGACGGCCTTTGGACTTCCGTTTCTAAAAATACCATACAGCCTTATGTTAATGGCCGTTCAACAGCTGCACCGCTGCCCACTAATTATGAGCTGGTGAAGTTGAACCGCAACCAGTTGCAACTGTTGCAAAAACGGGCTCCCCTGGTAAAGCTGGGCGAACGTTCATCAGTATCGCCGGTGCGCCTTAACCTTCCTTTGCCTGCTAAGGGGCAAACTTTGGCCAGTGCTTTTACCGAGTCGCCCATTTTATCAAATGAACTCAGCAAACAACTGACCGGTTTCAAAACCTACGAATTAAAAGACCCGGGCACCAATGCCCTGCAGGGCCGGTTAACCATTACTTCGCAAGGTGTTACCGGTTTAATATTTACCGACAAAGGCAGCGCTTACATTTACCCGGTAAGCCCTGATTACCCCGATGTGCATATGGTGTATTATGTTAAGGACTTACCTGTTACGCAACCTATACTGTGTTCAGCCAAAGAAGTGGTAGAAGGTAAGAATGGCGCCGGCGCCCGCGTAGCAACCGTGCAGGCAAGTGATTGCCAGCTGCGTAATTACCGGCTGGCGGTTGCTGCAACCGGCGAATACACCGCCTGGGCCGGTGGATCGCAGACCCAGGCCCTGATATATATAGGTACGCTGATAAACGACGTAACGGCCATCTACGAACGCGATGCGGGCATTACATTTACCCTGGTAAGCAATAACAGCATCATTTTCACCAATGCAGCTACCGATCCTTATGACACCCATATAACAAACTTTCCCGATGGTACTACATTAAATAATAACACCAGCACGCTTAACGCTGCTTTGGGCAGCGGCAATTACGATGAGGGGATTGTATTAAGTAAGGACTGGAATGGTGGCCTGGCATACTTAAGTGCCGTTTGTAATAATGGGTTAAAGGGAGGTGGCGCAGCCGGACTTACATTCGGTACAGGCAGCAACCCTGCTGCAGGCCCTCAGGGCTCCATTTTTACCGGTACAGTGGCCCATGAAATGGCGCACCAGTTCAGCGCTCAACACACGATGGCTTCCGGACATGCCTCCTGCGGCAACGGCAATGTGAACCCTCCTACAGGTTATGAACCTGGAGGCGGTTCCACCATCATGGCTTATGCAGGCTCCTGCGGATCGCCCGATGCTTACCAGAATAATTCTGACCTGTATTTCCATGGCTATAGCATTTTGCAGATCGCTAACTATTCCGTTAATTCGGCCACCTGCAGACCGGCCACGCCAATGAGCAATGCAGCGCCTGCCGTATCGGTACCTGCAGGAACTTATACCATACCCGTTTCCACCCCATTTATGCTTACGGCAAACGGCACAGATGCTAATAACCCTACACTTTATTATTGCTGGGAGCAGTTGGATGCTGGAACCGATCCCAGTGGCACCTCTGGCACACCGGTAGCCAGTTCTACCAACGGTCCGCTCTTCCGTTCCTTTCCGCCCACTACAGCCAATACCCGGGTATTTCCACGAATGGCAGATCTGGTGAGTGGGGCTGCCACGCCTTTTGAAGTACTGCCAAGCGTAACCCGCCCGCTGAACTTTATGGTAATGGTTCGGGATGAAGCAACCGGTGGCGGTTGTACCGCCCAAACTTCTGTAACAGTGAACACCGATGCTTCAGCAGGACCTTTTACAGTTACCTCACAAAGCAGCGCTACCAGCTGGGCAGCCAATGGCAGCAATACAGCAACTGTTACCTGGAACGTGGCCGGCAGTAATGCAGCGCCAGTTAACTGTTCAAATGTAGATATCATACTTTCCAAAGATGGCGGTGTTACTTATATCGATACCCTGGTAAAAAATACAGCCAACGATGGGACGGAAACCTTTACCATTCCTAATTTGCCTACATCGATAGGCCGCATAATGGTAAAAGCCCGTGGTAATATCTTTTTTAATATCAACTCAGCTTTTATTACTATCACCAGCAGTTGCTCGGCCAATGGTACAAGCTTTACACCAGGTACGGCTGTAACGGGCGCCGCGGGCAATTCAACGCTCGATCTGAGCCTGTCGCCTGTTTATGGTTCAGCTGTTACCATTAGCGGCTCACTGGATAACACAGATCCTTCCACCGATCTGACCTTTTTGAACACATCTACCAATACGTGTGTTGATGCCTCGAACTTATTTCAGTACGATACTTACCGTTTTACACCAAGCGTTACCGGTTCTTATACTTTTTTCCGCTCCGCAGGCAATGGCAATTTAGTCTTTAACCTGTATTCAGACGCTTTTGTACCTGGTGCCCCCTGTACAAATTTTATAAATTCAAGTGGCCGTTGGCCCGGCTCTGGTGGTGTTTCAAATGGAAACCCCTATGCAGTTACATTAACCGCCGGGCTGTATTATACAGTGGCGGTTGGTACTTTTGCAAGCGGTACCCCTGGCCTGCCATCTCCTTATACTATTGGTGTTACACCTCCTGCAGGTGGGGGATTGTTCACCAACACACCCAGCCCCGGCGCCGGCTTCAACTATACCTATGTGATCGTTGACAATGCCACGGGGCTTATCAAAGCATTCGATGCCAGTTCTAATTTGAGCAATGCCTCCAACTACCCGGTAGGTACCAGCTATACTTTATATGGGCTCTCGTATTCCAATGCCGTTTCTGTGGCAACACTCAACACTTATGTAGGCACCTCCTTCTCATCATTCAAAAATGTATTATTGTTTAATCCATCTGCCTTGTGTGGTAGCGCAAGCGCCAACAATATGCTGGTAACCGTTACCGCAGTTTTGTCAAAGGCTGCACAAATGCTGCCATTGACGGCTACTAAAGTTGGCAATACGGTTAACCTGAAATGGGCGGCTACTTCATCAGAGAAAACCAGCTACTTTGAGATCTGGCGCTCTGCTGATGGCACTACGTTTTATGAACTGATCGGTACTGTGCCTGCTCAAAACAGCACCAGTTCACGCATTGATTATGAGCTGAACGATAACTCCCCACTGGCAGCCTGGAACTATTACCGGGTAAAACAATTTGATGTGGATGACAATGAAACGCTGGGTAATATTGCCCGCGTTAACATGCAGGAAAAAGCAACGCCGTCAACCCTGACAGTGTACCCCAATCCTGTAACAACATCATCACTTATCCTGGCATACAATGCTACCAGTGTAGAAACAGTAGGCGTTCGGGTTCTAAATGGCAAGGGCAGCCTTGTTTACCAGTCTGTGTTTACAGCGCAAAACGGCGCCAACCAGTATAAAATACCTGCAGGCGCCCTGCCCAAAGGCGTTTATATAGTGCAGTTGGTTAGTAATTCAGGAAGTTACATATCACGCTTTGTAAAAGAATAATAACAACGCAATAAAATATAGAAAGCCCTCCCGACGCATCGGGGGGGCTTTCTGTTTTAAATTATTTATATTTACCTATAGTTAACAAACCCCTATACGTGAACATACCTTTATTTGAACGATTACACCAGGAGGGCCTGATAGCTGATCCATCTCTTCAAAAAGTAAAACAAAGAGCAGGTTCCAGACTTTTTTCAGTACACTGGGAACTGAAAACGATCCTGTACCTTGGCATCCTCCTGCTTACCGGCGGATTAGGGATCCTGATCTATAAAAACATCGACACCATCGGCCACCAGGTTATACTGGCAGTAATAGGATTGATCTGCATAAGCAGTTTCGTTTATTGTGAACGTAAAAAGCTTCCCTTTGCTACTACAAGGGTACCGGCGCCCAATTCCTTTTTTGATTATATTCTTTTATTGGGCTGTTTAACCCTGATCACTTTTATCACCTATCTGCAGGTGCAATACACCGTTTTTGGCACTGCGTACGGGCTGGCTACCTTTATCCCGATGGTCATATTGTTCTTTTGCGCTTATTACTTCGATCATTTAGGTATACTAAGCATGGCCATCACCAACCTCGCTGCCTGGATGGGCATCGCTATCACTCCATTGAATATATTAAAGGCAAACGATTTTGCCAATGCGGAGATCATATTTGCCGGGTTACTATTAGGCGTAGCGCTTACAGCAATAGCCTGGGCCAGTGAACGGCGAAATATAAAAGCGCATTTTGAATTTACATATGTCAACTTCGGAATAAACATCCTGTTCATCGCCTGTCTGGCGGGCATGTTCCACTTCGATAGCTTTTATCCGCTTTGGCTCTTGCCACTGGCAGGGGCCGTATTTTATTTCTATAAAAAAGCGCTTTCCACCCGTCTCTTTTATTTTATTCTGTTGATTACCCTTTACGGGTACATTGGCCTCAGTTATGTGCTCATAAGGTTCCTGCTATGGGCCACACATGAATTAGACGGTATATTCCTTATATTAATGTATTTTATTGGTTCGGCCACCGGAATAATTGTATTCCTTTCCCGGATGAACAAAAAAATGAAGTAGTATGATCGCATATAACCGTACATCGCTCGATAATTTATTGATCAAGGAAGAAGCCGCCGATGCTTTCCATCAACAGCTCATTTCAATAGAAGAGTACAATGCCATAGAAAAAGCATACCCGGTTGACCTGTACTCGCCCAATATATTTATCCGCATAGGGTTGTTTCTGTTAACGACAGTAATTGTGTCTATGGGTTATGCCTTCTTTTTGTTGCTGGAAATTGCCGGTTCAGAAAAAGGCATTGGCATTATGACCTTTGTGTATTCATTATTACTGTATGGGGCGTTGGAATTTATGATCCGCAATAAAAAAAGTTACCGGTCGGGTATAGATGATGCTTTATTATGGTTGTGCATAGGAGGTATAGTTGGCGCCGCCAACTTAATCTTCTCTTCGGTATCTGTTGCAGGCCATGCGGTACTGATCTTTATCCCTGCTTTTTATTTCCTGTTGCGGTTTGGAAATGCGATCATGGGTGCGCTTGCTTTTATGGCGTTGCTTGTCATCGTATTTTATGGGGTAACGCCGCTGGGTAACATAGCCAAAACTATTATGCCTTTTTTGTTGATGGCCCTCTCCTTTATTGTTTACCGGCTGGTAAAAAATTACAGTAACAACTATCGGTTAAGATATTATCAGCATTGCTGTACCCTTATAAGGATATTAGCATTGCTCATACTGTATGCAGCCGGAAATTATTTTGCAGTAAGGGAGGTAAGCAATAGCCTGTTTGATCTGCAGTTGAAAGAAGGAGAATCTGTTCCATACGGCTGGGTTTTCTGGTTCCCGACCGTTCTTCTCCCCGCTATCTATATTTTCCGGGGTATTCAAAAAAAGGATGTTATTTTATTACGCGCCGGGTTAATATTGGTTGCGGCGATCATATTTACTTTCCGTTATTATTATCACCTTGCTCCATTGGAAATAGCCATGAGCATTGGCGGTACTATAATGATCGTTATAGCTTACTTCATTACCAAATACCTTACGCCACCCAAACATGGATTTACACATGCCGAACCGAATGATCCCGCATTAGCCGGATTGCTTCAGGTAGAATCGTTAATAGTGGCGCAAACCTTCCATCAAACACCCACCCATGGAACTGGTAAACATTTTGATTTTGGCGGTGGCAGTGGCGGCGGAGCGGGCGCTACAGATAGTTTCTAATATGAATTATTGATATGAAAAAAGGCCCCGATGGTCGTCGGGGCCTTTTTTATTGTGGAGTCCGCCGGCAGGTTGCCGAACGGATTATCTAGCCTAGAATTTTTGAAATAAGATCTGAATGCAAACTAATTTTCAGAAAAGCAGCCAATCCCAAAACGATGCCAGCTATGCTTACAATACTTGAGAAATAAAGCAGCCACTTTTTTTGTGTTAAAGCAGTAATTCCAAACATAGCAATTGATATGGTTAACAATGCATCAGTCATGTCAAATTGGTCATCAAAAAGGTTAATGTCATCATATTCCTTTTGAAAGCCCTCCGCCTGTGCTTTTATTTCAGCCTTTTCTTTTTCATATTTGTCTATTTGTTCTGAATACTTCTTGATCAATGTTTCGTTACCGGCGGGGTTTTGTACTTTAATCATCTCCAGCGTATTTTCTGCAATAGCTTGTTTGGTACTCTTTGCCTGAAAATATGACCATGCATCAATACTGTGTGCCTGGGCCTGCGACATTGCCTGAACCACATTTCCATCTTTCACATTGCACAGAGCCATAAAAGTTGCAGTTATTGCTACAAAAAGCGCCACTCTTGAATTGATCTTACTTTTATTCGCCTGCTCAACAGGCTCCTGAATTGTTTCTGATATATCGCTCATGTTGAATGTTTATTTGCCAGAGAATGCTTTTATTCATGCCTGGTGCGGCTTATACTAAAAATAAAAAACGGAAGTAAAACTTATCTTTCACTTCCGCTCTATTCTGTGGACTGCACTGGACTCGAACCAGTGACCCCTACTCTGTCAAAGTAATGCTCTAAACCAACTGAGCTAGCAGTCCGGGAAGGCCGAAGGTAAAACAGTCAACCGCCTTCCCCAAATTTATTACCTTTAGAAAGCACTTTACTCATTCAAGCCATTTTATGAACCAGGAAATAATCAACCTTTTCGACGAATATACCCATGTCCCACTTTCGCGCGATGAATTCATTCGCCGGCTTACCAAATTCACCGGCAGCCTGGCTGCAGCGATGACTGTATTGCCCATGCTGGAAGTAAATTATGCCCATGCGCAAACGGTGCCGCCGCAGGATGACCGCATTGCTACGGAACATATTACTTACCCAGGGGATGATTGTACCATGAAGGGCTATGTGGCCAAACCAAAAGAAAAAGGGAAGTATGGCGCGGTAGTAGTGATTCACGAAAACCGGGGACTGAACCCGCATATTGAAGATATTACCCGCCGCGTGGCATTGGCCGGTTACCTGGCCCTGGCTCCTGATGCGTTATCGCCTGTTGGCGGTACACCCACCAATGAAGATGAAGCACGCGACAAGATCGGTAAACTGGATGCACAAAAAAATCTCAACAACTATATTAAGGCTTTTGATTATCTGAAAACAAGGGAAGATTGCAATGGTAAAACCGGTTGTGTTGGTTTTTGCTGGGGCGGCGGTATGGCCAACCAGTTAGCCGTTCATGTGCCTGACCTGAAAGCAGCTGTTGCTTACTATGGCCGTCAGCCCGATGCGGCAGATGTGCCTAAAATAAAAGCTGCCGTGCAATTACATTATGGCGCTCTGGATGAACGCATCAATGCCGGTATACCCGCTTATGAAGAAGCGCTGAAAAAAGCAGGCACCCAATATGAACTGTACATCTACGAAGGCGCCAATCATGCTTTCAATAACGATACAGCCCCTACCCGTTATAATGCAGCTGCTGCTAAATTAGCGTGGGAGCGTACACTGAAGCTCTTTGGTGATAAACTCAAATAGTTCACCAGTTAACAGGTTGACGGGTTAACTTGTCAACCTGTTAACTGATCAACTTGTTAACTTTCTTTTCTTCGTTCCATTTCCTTCTTAATTAACCCCAACTCCCGTCCCGTTTGCCCCGATACCGATGAATTCTCCTGCGCCCGGCGCATGAGGTATGGGATCACATCTTTAATGTGACCAAAGGGCAAATACTTGCTTACACGGAAAGAACTTTTTGCCAGGTTGAAAGTAATATTATCGCTCATCCCATACAGTTGCGAAAAATGCACGTGTGGATGATTGTGCGGGATTCCTTTTTTATCGAGCAGCTCGGTCGTATATAAATTGCTGAATTCATTGTGCGAAGCAACGATCAGCGCAATATGTTCCAGGTAATCAACACAAAACTCAAGCGCTGCATTATAGTCGCGGTCGGTAGCCTTTTTATTGGGTTGAATGGGCGATGCATAGTTCATGGCGGCAGCCCGCTTGCGTTCTTTTTCCATATACGCGCCGCGTACCAGTTTAGCACCCAGGATAAAACCTTTTTGTTGCGCCGAAGCAAAACTGTCTTTCAGGAATTGCAGGCGGTCATGCCGGTATAATTGAATGGTATTGTAGATCACCGTTCTCTTCCGGTTGAATTTCTCCATCATCTGCATCGTGAGGGCGTCCACGGGGTCCTGTATCCAGCTTTCTTCCGCATCTATCAATACACCTATTCCTTTGGCAGCAGCCGCGTCACAAATGCGAATGATGCGTTGTTCAACGCGTAGCCATTCTGCTTTTTCGGCGGCGGTCAATACTTCGGTATGCACTTTTCCTTCGAACCCGCTTTTGGTGGCCGCGGCTGCATCCAGTTTCTCCAACAGGGCAAACCTTGCCAGCCCGGTTATCTTTACACTCATTAAGGGAATATTGGGCTGCGTGGCGGCATACTCGATCACCTTGATGAACTCGTTGGTGCCATGATCGAAATTCTCCTCCCCTTCCATCCCTTCTACCCCATAATCCAGGATCACCTGCACATTGAATTGTTTCATTTTGGCGGCCACACGGGCGGTTTCCTCAAGGGTTTCGCCTCCTACAAACTGCTCAAAAATGGTATTGCGGATCAGATTTTTGATGGGAAGTCCGGCCTTAATGGCCCAGGGAGTCAACCTGGTGCCCATTTTTACCAGTGCCTGGTACCCCATGCTCGAAAATAGGAAGTGGGCTTTTTTTAACTCCTTGTCTGATTTATAAGCGAATGCGTTTTCAGTATTATCAAAAGATACAGCTACGGCGGTTTTTGACATAGAACTAACGAATGTTAGGCGCGAAGATAATTCTTTAGCGATAAATTTCTGCTGTTTAGGCTCATAGTTGCCCATTTTTTAACACCCCCTAATAGTTACCGGTTACCGGTTGCCAGTTACCAGGTAATACGGAAATACAGCCATTACTTGGACTGTTCGAACTGGAGACGTTTGCCGTTTCACGTTTCACGTTTCACGACTGTCTATTGCCGGTTTTTGCCGATATTCCAGTACCTTAAACCTTGTATCTTGTGTCTCATATGACCATCCTCCACACCGATATCTACAAGTTCAGCATCCCCATGCACCCTTTTACCATTGCCACCGGCACCATGCACTATGCCCAGAATATTTTCATCAGGATGCATACAGATGCCGGCATATATGGCGTGGGCGAATGCTCGGCTTTCCCCATGATCGTGGGCGAAACCCAGGCTACCTGTTTTGAAATGGCGAAAGATTTTGCCGCCCTTTGGAAAAACAAGGATGCTGCGGCTATTGAAGAACGGTTACAGGAGTTACATAGTTTCACTGCCTTCAACGCCACCGTTAAAAGTGCGTTCGATATGGCGCTGTATGATCTGGCCGCAAAAGCAGCGGGAAAACCTTTGTATCAGTTTTTAGGCGCAACCGGCAAAAAGGAACTGGAAACCGATCTCACCATTGGTATCGATACCCCTGAACAAATGGCTGCCAAAGCCATTGATTTTGTAAAACGGGGCGTACGCATCATTAAAATAAAACTGGGGAAGAACGCCAAAGAAGATGTGGAGCGGGTACGCAAGATCCGGGCAGCGGTAGGCCCGGCCATTGGCTTGCGCATCGATGCCAACCAGGGCTGGAACTACGAGGAGGCGCTTTTTGCATTGACCAACATGGGGGCTTTTAACGTTCAGTTTTGCGAGCAACCCATGCGGTATTGGGACGATGATAAGTTACCGGCGCTGGTTAAACAATCTCCTATAAAACTCATGGCCGACGAAAGCATGTTTGACCACCACGATGCTAAACGCATTATTGCGGCCAATGCCTGCGACTATGTAAACATCAAGTTTGCGAAATCGGGTGGCATATGGGAAGCGCAAAAAATACATGCAGTATGCAAAGAACATAACATTCCCTGTATGATGGGTGGCATGCTGGAAAGCCGCGTGGCGCTGACGGCTTTTGCGCATTTTGCGCTGGCCCACGATAATGTCGTTTTTTACGATATGGATACCTGCATGCTGGGGCATAAAACCGATCCCGTTACCGGTGGCGTACAATACAAAGGCTTTTTGCTGGAAGTGCCCGAAATACCCGGCATTGGCGCTGATGCCGACGAAGCATTTTTACAAACCCTTGAACAAGTGACTGTTTAGAAATTCCAGACTTTTCGGCCTATACTCGTTTTCTGAGTTTCTACCTATTATCTTTGCGCAAAAAACTACATGGACCAGTTTACTAAAACGGCCAAAGAGTCACAGGTCACGATGACTGAATTGGTGTTGCCAAACGATACCAATATGTTTGGCAATTTAATGGGTGGACGTTTAATGTACTGGATGGATATTGCAGCTGCCCTGGCAGCTATGAAGCATTGCGGCACACCGGTGGTAACAGCTTCCGTTGATAATATCAGCTTCGAGAATCCCATAAAACTGGGCAACGCGGTACATATTCAGGCCAGGGTTTCCCGGGCTTTTAATACGTCTATGGAGATCTTTATGAGTGTTTGGGGAGAAGATGCCCTGCATCAGTATAAATATAAAAGCAATGAGGCCTATTTTACTTTTGTTGCACTGGACCCCAATGGCAAACCTCGCAAGGTGCCTAACCTGGTCCCTGAATCAGAGGATGAAGTAAAGTTGTTCGATGGTGCTTTGCGCAGACGACAGGTTCGCCTGATACTGGGTGGAAAAATGAAACCCGATGACGCTACAGAGTTAAAAGCTTTATTCAAACTATAAATATGATCCCGCTTCTCAGGCGGGATTTGTTTTATCATTAGCTGCCTTTCGGTGGTGTGCGCCCTTCAACATAAACGATCTGCTTTGCTCAATGGCATCCATCACCTGCGCCAGTATCACTTCTGTTGGCGCTTCATAATCAATTGGCAGCGGTTCCTTAAAAGTTACGGTAAGTAATGTGCCTTTCTTTTTAAACTTCAATCCCTTTTTATTAAAAGCGCGCCAGAAACCGTTGATCACTACCGGAACAACAACAGGCTTACACAGTTTTATGATGTGCGCCGTGCCTTTTCTTCCCGGCGCAAAAGGCGTGGTGGTTCCCTGCGGAAAAGTGATCACCCAATTGCTTTCAAGCGCCCGGGTTATTTTACGGGTGTCTGAAGGATCAAGCCCTTTGCGCACTTCATTACCGGCCGAACGCCAGGTTCTTTTAACCGTTAATGCGCCGCCGAGGGTAAATAACCGGCTGATAAAACTGCCGCGCATGGTTTCTTCGGCAGCCACATAGTATACATTGGTGAAGGGGTTCAATAAATAATACGGTACGCCCAGTTTATTTTTTTTGCGCCATTTCACGGCACAAAATATATGCAGAAAGGTAATAACGTCGGCAAAGTAGGTTTGGTGATTGCTTACAAAAAGCACGTTCTTCCGGGGCAGTTTGGCAATATGCTCGGTGCCCCTGATCTGTAGTTTATTAAATATAACCAGGCCCGGCCAGGTTATAATGCCTACGATGGGGTATAATATTTTTCGAACCAGTTTAAAATGTCTTAACCTTTCACTAAACGAGCTCATTCATCAGTATTTTGAAAGTCAATTGACACCGAAATTAAGGAAATGTTAATAAACTGCTATCTCTCATTTACTGCGCTTACCTGTTTATGTAATTTATAAGTTTCCCCAATCATACAGGTATTAAATAATTACCATGAACAGATTTATCACCATTGTTGTTTTGTGCTTTCTTACTACAGGCATCTTTGCCCAGGCTCCTAACCCATTCCCCAAAACCATCAATGTAACCGGTAGTGCCGAACTGGAAATTATTCCTGATGAAATTTATGTAGTGGTCACCCTGAAAGAATATGAAAAGAAGGGAAGCGGCAAAATAGAGCTCGAGAAAGTAAAGAATGATTTTCTAAGCACCTGCCACAATGCCGGTATGCCCGATTCTGTTATCTCCATTGCATCGTATGAAGGTTCAAGTCCCAGAAGCTGGTGGAACAAAAAAGCAAAAGATGAATTGTATGCAACCATTGCTTACCAGCTAAAATTTACCAGCAGTAAAAAAATTGATGAATTGGTACGCCAGCTCGACGATAACGCCACTCAGAATTTTGAAGTGGTGCGCGTATCGCATAGTAAAATTCAGGAGTACCGCAAGCAGGTGAAGATCCAGGCAATAAAAGCCGCTAAAGCAAAAGCAGAATACCTTGCTGAAGCGGTTGGAGAACAATTAAGCGTAGCGGTGACCATTACCGAAAACCAGAATGATGCGCCTGTAGTGCCGCTTTATAACACGAACCAGTTGGCATGGGCCAACAAAGCCTCTGTTAATGGAGATTGGAACGAAAAAGGAGGAGGAGTCGATTTCAAAAAGATCAGTCTCAGAATGGAAATGAATGTAGTGTTTGCTTTAAAATAGTCAGCCATAAACCTTATCCTTCTTTCTTATCTTTGCGGGCATGAAATTTTCCGCAGCAATATTTGACATGGATGGCCTGCTTATCGATTCTGAACCCTTGTGGCAACAGGCAGGCGCTGAAACCTTACAGGAATTTGGTGTAACGCTAACCGACGAGCAATATAACCTTACCACCGGTTTGCGTACGCCCGAATGGATCGACTACTGGTTCACTCATTTCGCCATAAATAAAGAACGGGCAAAAGAAGCTGCCAAAACCATTGAACAGGCCGCGCTCGACAAAATAAAAGCGCATGGTGAGGCCATGGAAGGTGTGCCATACATCATGGAGTTTTTTAAAACCAATGGTTTCCTTATCGGACTGGCCTCCTCCTCACCCATGCGGTTGATTGAAGCGGTAATTGAAAAACTGAATATTCAGCCCTATTTGAACGCCGTTACTTCTGCCGAACATCTCCCCTATGGCAAACCACACCCCCAGGTATTTTTGAATTGCGCCGAATTACTGAAGGTTCCACCCACCACCTGTATTTGTTTTGAAGATTCATTCAATGGCATGATCGCCGCCAAAGCAGCCCGCATGAAATGTATGGTAATACCCGCCCCGCACGTACATCACGAAGGCCGCTGGAATGCTGCGGATCGGAAACTTTCTTCGTTATTAAAATTTAATAGGACTATATTAGAGACGCTGTAATCGTGAATGGCATTAAAGGCAGA
>JAJKIL010000071.1 GCA_021154515.1 Niastella sp.
CAGGCGAGTCTATCATTTTGAAATGTAGCAATAAAGCAGAATCGGCGCTCGCCTATACATATCCTACACCAACAGGTGAAGCCCTCCATTTACAAAACAACAAGTGGACGTTGAGCTTTGCAGCAGGCGGTCCGCAATTACCAGCCACCAAACAAATGACCGGCATAAAACCCTGGACCAGCTTTACCGATGATTCAACTACCCAATCATTTTCAGGCACCGGCGTGTATACTACTACCTTCACTATTAAAAACAAAGCAGCTGATTACCTGTTACAGTTAGATAAGTTATACGAATCTGCCCGGGTGGTTATTAATGGCAAAGATGCCGGATTGATCTGGAGCCTGCCGTATGAGCTGAAAATAGGCCGCTTGCTGAAAGAAGGCCGCAACACCATTAGCATAGAGGTTTGTAACCTGATGGCCAATCGCATCCGCGATATGGACCGCAAGGGTGAAGTATGGCGCAATTACCACGAGATAAATTTTGTGAACATCAATTATAAGGACTTCGATGCCGGCAAATGGAAAGTGCAGCCATCGGGCCTTGAGGGAACCGTTCAATTGATCCCGTTGAAATAAATTACGACAGGTAAATAGGGAACGTCCACTTTAGATGCCAATTTGCCTACTCCGCCAGATAGCTGTTGGTAAGAACTTCATGTTGACTGTACATTTACAAAAAACAAGAAAATGAAAAGAAATATTCTTACCAGCAGCATCGCTACATTTATACTTTCTGTATTTGCCTTTACAGGTTCAGCCTTTGCACAGCAATCGGGCGTTAAACGTACAGATTTACAACAACACGATCTCAGTATACCCGGACGTGAAATGGTACAGGTTCGTGTTGACATAGCCCCGGGTGTATTAGCTGCTAAACATAGCCATCCGGGTGAGGAGATCGTATATGTATTGGAAGGTGAGCTGCAATATCAGCTGGAAGGCAAACCGCCGGTAACGCTCAAGGCAGGTGAGGTGTTATTCATTCCGGCCGGAACGCCACACTCCGCCAAAAACGTTGGCAAAACCAATGGCGCCGAGCTGGCTACTTATATTGTTGAGAAAGGAAAGCCGTTGGTAAAACTGATTAAATAGTAATGTGATCGTAATTGAGTGTAAAAAACGCAAAGGGGCTCCTTTTTGCTTAGCTAAAAGGGTTCTGGGAATCAAAATGACCCTATGTTTAGGTCAGGAAAACCGGAGTTGAAAAATGTATAAGCTTAACCCGCTGATTTAAAACTATATAACGGTGAAACGGGTAAAACCCGGTTAAAAACCGATAGAAAACTAAAATAACAATCAGTTCCATTAGAAAACGTTACCTTAGGTATGTAAATTTTGAGCCTTGCATTAGTAAACATTAATCGAATTGCTGGTTCTGCACTTTCATTAGTCTTACTTGTTGCCTTTCTCAGAGATTATTTTAATTATTCAATTGTGAGCAATGAACATTTACGTTTCAAATTTAGGTTTCAATGTACAGGATGAAGATCTGAAAGACTTTTTCGCCCCATATGGCGAAATAACTTCAGCAAAAATTATAACAGACAGAGAAACCGGCAAGTCGCGTGGTTTTGGTTTTGTTGAAATGCCCGATGATGCAGCAGCCAAAAAAGCTATCGCAGAACTTGACCAGGCCATGGTTGAAGGCAGAGCCATAAAGGTGATGGAAGCAAGGCCCAAAGAAGACAAACCCGCACGTAAAAACTTTTCATCCCGCAATGACAGAGGAGGTGGTGGTGGTTATAATAAGGGCAGGTGGTAAAGATCTCTCTTCATTTGAATCGAGGATTGCTTGTTATTAACTGTATCATATTGAACATCTTTGGATAAGTACCAGATGTAGCCATCGTTATGCCACCACTTAAAATTGGATTGATTGACCTCGTAAGTAAAGGTCCTGCCAACACTTTATGGGCTAAGATCATGCATGCTAACCTGGCCAGTATTATGCCTCAGGTAATAGCTACCTGGTGCGAACAGGAAGGACATGAAGTGACAATGATCTGCTATACCGGTTATGAAGACCTCACCAAAGAATTGCCGAAAGAAGTAGACCTGGTATTTATCAGCGCTTTTACTCAGGCTGCCCTGCTGGCTTATGCGCTGAGTAATTATTATCGTAAGCAGGGAGCCGTAACCGTTCTGGGAGGGCCGCATGCCCGGTGTTACCCTGACGATGCGGCGCTTTATTTTGATTACGTGCTGGGTTTTACCAGCCGGTCTATCATCTCAGACATTTTAAATAACTGCGCTCCGCAGCGACCAGTAGGAATACAATTAAGCGCCGGTAAACAACCGGCTGTTTTTTGTGGGGTACAGGAGCGCTGGAAATTTATAGAGCCTACTTTAAAAAAAGCTCCTTTTCTTCAGATAGTGCCTATGCTTGGCAGTGTGGGCTGTCCTTACACCTGCTCGTTTTGTATAGATTCAACAGTGCCTTACCAGCCATTGGATTTTCAAACCATCAGATCAGATCTTCAGTTTTTACGCACTAAGTATAAAAAGCCCTGGATAGCCTTCCATGATCCGAATTTTGGGATACGGTTTGAAGATAATATGGACGCAATTGCTTCTGCTGGTCCGCCTAAAAGCTTTAATTTTATTGCAGAAAGCAGATTGTCGGTCCTTACAGTCAACCACCTGGACCTTTTACAACAGAATGGTTTTATTGCCTTGTTGCCTGGTATTGAGTCATGGTACGACTTAGGCAATAAATCAAAGGCATCACATATTACAGGAGTTGAAAAAGTGAACCAGGTATCTGAGCACGTTAACACTATATTTCGTTATGTGCCATACGTGCAAACAAATTTTGTGTTGGGGCTCGATAGTGATTCCGGGGACGAACCATTTGAGCTTACCAAAAGATTCATAGATCAATCGCCGAACGCTTTCCCGGGTTTTTCTCTGCTAACCGCATTTGGTGAAGCTGCCCCTATGAACCTGGAATATCAAAAACAGGGGCGGGTATTACCATTTCCTTTTCACTTTCTCAACAACCACCTGGCGATGAATATTAAACCCAGGAATTATGATTGGGTAGATTTTTATGATAAGGTGATCGATGTAACTGATTATGCGTTTTCCGCAAAGGCATTATATCGCCGCTTTATACATACACATGGTATGCAAACCCGTTGGATGAATTTGATGCGGGCCATTTCTTCAGAAGGGTGGGGGCGATTGAAATTTTACCGGCAGATCCGGCAGAACCTGCTGAAGGACAAAAGTTTCAGAAAATACTTTGATGGGGAAACACAAGAGTTGCCTGCATTTTATTATAACATTATTAAAAGAGATCTTGGTATCTGGTGGCAATGGCTTCCGGAAACCGCCCTTTCGCATAATGCTAATGCTTATTTAGATAAGACAGTGGCTGGTTAATACTGTAATTTTATAACAATAAAGTTCGTAATTCCCGGCATACCACTTCAATTTCTTCTTCCGTATTGTAATAATGCACAGAGGCGCGTACAATTCCGTTCAGTCCTTTCCGGTTCATATAAAACAGGGTAGAGTTGGCCAGGCCGATATGTACGTTGATGTTTTTGGCGGCCAGTTTTGATCTGATTGCTGTTGCGGCTATACCTTGTACAGAAAAGGTAACGATCCCGCATAATACATCGCCCTGGTCATGCACTACAATGCCGTCTATCTCCTGCAGGCGTTGTCTGAACAAATCAGCCAGATGTTGTATTCGTTGCCATACGCGTTCTATGCCTATGTTCAACAAGTACTCCACCGCTTTTTGCAGTCCCAGTACAACAGCGGGGTTCTTTTCATACCATTCAAAACGACGCGCATCTGTTCTCACCACAAAATCCCGCTGGGTTACATTGGTAACAGTGCGGCCGTCGAAAAATAACAGCTTCAATTTATCCTGTATTTGTTTGCGCACATATAAAAAGCCGGAGCCCCGTGGGCCGCGCAAATATTTACGTCCGGTTACAGCCATCAGATCGCAGCCTATGGCTTGTACGTCTACGGGCACATGTCCTACTGATTGACAGGCATCCAGTAAATACAAAATATTATGTTTACGGGCTATTTCGCCAATGACGGCAGCCGGCAATACATTCCCTGCGGTAGAAGGGATGTGCGTTATGGCGATCAACCTGGTTTTATCGGAAATGGCCGCTTCTAATTCATGAACAGGAAAAACACCTGCGGCATCATTGGGGATCACTTTAATTACAATGCCATATAATTTCTGAGCATTCAGTAAACCCAGTACATTGG
This sequence comes from Niastella sp., assembly GCA_021154515.1. Taxonomy (GTDB): domain Bacteria; phylum Bacteroidota; class Bacteroidia; order Chitinophagales; family Chitinophagaceae; genus Niastella. The sequence goes on from JAJKIL010000071.1 coordinate 4,245, forward strand.
AAACATATTCCATTTCAGAAACGATCACCTCGTCGCCGGTTTGAAAACTGAGCCCATTAAACGCAAGATCCCAGGCGGCGCTGGCATTTTCTACCAGGGCGATCTCATCACGGTTTGCATGGATCAGTTGCGCAATCAGTTCGTGCGTATGATCGAGCTGGGCACGGTATTTTGCCTCAATTTCATAACCACCCAATAAGGCTTCTTCCCGCAGAAAATCGACCATGGTTCTCACTACTACATCCGGCGGCAAAGAGGCGCCTGCATTGTTCAGATGAATACGGCCGGCTGTACCCGCTGTTTCCGCCCTGATTACCTGTATTTCTTCTTTCGTTAAAGGTTTTATTTCCATCATGCAAAACAACGTGATTGGGGTGCACCAAAACAGATGCAGATGGGCAGATTTCTACTGTATCAGATCCCCGGTTCCAGCGTTGCCGGTTTCTGGGTATTATTTCTGGTAAAATAAAGAGATAATTAAACTATTTTCCTTTAATAAAGTCTGCTGTATACATTTGCAAGCCAATATTTTCCGGAACATGTTGCTAAATATTCAGCCTGTTCAATTGAAAACCATATATTCAACCCAATAGCACTTTACCCTATGTCGCGTTTTCGTAGCCTGATCATCCTGTGTCTATTTTCTTTCCATTGTTGTTTTGCTGTTACCCGTTACGTTAATATAAACAATCCCACGCCCGGGGCGGGCAACAGTTGGGCAACGGCTTTTACCGATCTGAATGCGGCACTGGCTGTGGCCAACTATGGCGACGAGATCTGGGTAGCCCAGGGAACCTATAAACCTACTACTACCACGAACAGGGCCGCCACCTTTTTCATGACAAACGGTTATTACGTTTATGGCGGTTTTGCCGGAACAGAAACGGCGCTTACGCAACGAAACCCCACCATAAATGTGACCATCCTCAGCGGCGACATCGGGGTGCCGGGAATTCCCACCGATAACTCATACCATGTAGTTACGTTAAATCAATTTACGAACGGATATTTTATAGATGGGTTTACTATTCGCGATGGCGAAGCCAATGCCGGCGCCCCTGCCACTACGCCGCAACCTGATAATATTGGCGGCGGCGTGCTATTGCTGGCGCAGACAGGCGACCTTAGTTATGGCATCGTAAAGAATTGTGTGTTTACAAGCAATGTTGCCATTCATGGCGGCGCCTTTGGCGCCTATGGGAACGGCGTTAATGCCCAGGCTCGTTATGCGCTGGTCAACTGCACATTCGTTGCCAATAGAGGACAGGTAGGCGGAACCATAGCCGGGTTTTCGTTAAATGGCGATTGGGGTGGGGGCGACATCCAAAACTGCATTTTTATTGGTAATTATAGCCTTACATCACAAGGATCGGTGCTGGAGGTGGTGACTGATCATCCTTATTCAAATTATACCACCAGTTTCAATAACAATACGCTTTACGATAATCAGGCGCCTGTTATTAGTAACCAGCAAACAGGCGGCATAAGCTATATTTTTCCATCAAATGATATTGTCTGGCAACCCGCCGGGCCTTATACCGGTCCTTTAAATATTGGACCTAATTGTGACTTTAGTGAAAGTGATCTTGACCTGGCTGCAGTCACCGGGAGTAACCTTAATGTAGACCCGCAATTCGTAAATGCCGCCGGTTTCGATCTTCATTTAATGCATTGCAGTCCGGTTGTTGATAAAGGCTTTCCCATTCCGCTCACATTCAACTACGATATGGATAATGGTGCGCGCAAACAGGGAAATGAAATAGATATGGGGGCGTATGAATCGGGGCTGCCGCTTTATCCCGGTGTAGCAGATGTTACTTATTGCCAGTTTGCGACTGCCAGTCCGTTAACGGCTACGCCTGCTGCGGGTAATACCTTGCGTTGGTATGCTAACTATACAGGTGGTACCGGCAACCCAATAGCGCCAACGCCCACTACGAATACAGTAACTACAGAATATTTTTATGTAAGCCAGGTAGACGCAACAGGTTGTGAAGGGCCGCGTACTGCAACCAGGGCCATTATAAAGGCGGGCCCTGCTGCGCCCACAGCTACAGGGGCAACCTATTGCCAGTATGCTACTGCGGTAGCATTAACAGCAACCGGAACCAGCCTGCTTTGGTATACGAATGCTACAACAGGTACGGGCTCTGCCACCGCGCCGGTTCCTTCTACTGCCACCAACGGCATCACTACTTATTATGTAAGTCAAACGAGCGGGTGTGAAAGCGCTCGTACGCCTGTCACCGTAACGGTGAATGCGGCGCCTGCTGCCCCTGTAGCTGCTTCACCCACTTATTGCCAGTATGCTACTGCCACTGCATTAACAGCTACTGGTGCTAATTTGCTTTGGTATCCGAATGCTACAACAGGTACGGGCTCTGCCACTGCGCCGGTTCCTTCTACTGCAATCAACGGCATCACTACTTATTATGTAAGTCAAACGAGCGGGTGTGAAAGCCCGCGTACAG
>JAJKIL010000072.1 GCA_021154515.1 Niastella sp.
ACCACTTTTGCCAGTTACATTCCACAACATCAGCCGCTGCCCAACTCTGGAATAGCTATTGCCAACGCCGTGGACTATTCCACCACTTACGCAATGAAAAATTTGTACGATGGTAATATTACCACCATGTTTCACACCAAGGAGAAATATGACCTGCCCCTTTGGATCCCGATTGACCTGGATAAAAGCGGCGCCTCAAAGTTTGTGTTGAGCCGGTTTAAGATCTGGCAACGTACCGGCACCTTTATTTTCAATCACGGTAATCCGCATCACTGGCAGATCTGGGGCACCAATAATCCTAAGATCATAAATAGCAATCCCGACAATACTGATCCAAATAATGGCTGGGTAAAATTGGGTGAATGGGTAATGACCAAACCTTCGGGTTGGGAAGTTGGACAAAACTCAAACGAAGACATCCAGGTAGCTACCGATGGACAGGAGTTTGAATTTCCGAACGGGATGCCACCGGTTCGTTACATAGGTTGGAAGAATATTGACAGCTGGGGTTCCATTGATGGGTATACGGGATTCTTTCACCTGTTTGAATTGTCGTTATGGGGACAGAAAAAGTAAATCAGTTCATTCAACAAAAATTAATTATGCGTGTAAGAAAATATAGCATTTATGGAGCCATGCTGGTCATATCCAGCGCCATGCTGTTCGCATGCAGTAAGGTGAATGCTACCTATGATGAGTTTATAAAGGATGGAGAGGTGATTTACATTGCGAAGGTAGATTCTGTAACAGCTTATCCCGGTAACAACCGGATGGGTTTGTCTATGCTGCTGATCTCGGACCCCCGCATCAGCAAAGTGAAAATATACTGGAGCGCCGGTGGCCAAACCGATTCAACGGAAAAAGCGGTGCAACGAACCGACAATATCGATACCGTTCGTTTTTTATTTAATAAACTGGCAGAAGGTACGTATACCTTTAATATTTATTCCTACGATAAAGCGGGGCACCGGTCGGTAAAAAACGATGTAATAGGAACAGTATATGGCGAGCGGTATATTGCACAACTGGTGAACCGGACAATAAAAAGCGGCACCTATAATGATGTGGCGCAATCGGCTACCATCAAATGGTTTGGAGTGGGAGCGGATGTAATAGGCCAGGAAATTATTTATACCGACAACCTGGGTATGCAACAGAAAGTATATGCAAAGCACGAAAGTGCAGCCGATAGTACCGTGGTGTTGCCTGTTTATATAAAAGGAAATTCATTTCAATACAGGACCCTGTACAAACCAGACCCCAATGCTATTGACACCTTTTATTCAAATTATGAGTACCGGCAGGTACCATGATAGAGTTACGCAGCAATAGTATGTTTCTTTACAGTTAGTTAGTTTAAAGGAGGTGGTCTTCGAGCCGCCTCCGCTTTTTTACGCAATCGTTCCCGGAAATTTTTCTGCCAAAATAGTTGAATGAATAGTGATTTGTTGATACTAGGGCTGTTGTAATAATCGGTTAGTTGCATCAGGAATTACAGCCATATATGTTGGTTGTCATCACATTTCTGATGCATATGAAAAAGGTAGTTACTGGTATTGCTTTTCTGATTTGTATGGTATGGGTACAGGCTGCGCCGCCCGTTGTAATTGATATTACCCGTTTTGGCGCTGTGGGCAATGGAAAAACACTCAATACCACTGCTATTCAAAAAGCGATTGATGAATGCCATCAGCAGGGTGGCGGTAAAGTGGTGTTCCCGGCAGGCAACTGGCTCTCAGGAACTATTGTTTTGAAAGATCAGGTTACCCTTCAGTTTAAAAAAGATGCCCGTTTACTGGGCAGTACCGATATAAATGATTATCAAAACATCGATCCCTTTACCGATGGGCTGGGCATTGACGTAGGCTGGGCATTGCTGGTAGCGGTTGATGCAAAAAATATTGGCATTGAAGGCGAAGGCGCCATTGACGGCCAGGGTTTCAAATTAAAGGAACAACAGATAGCTACTGACATGCGACCCGAATCCCAACGATGGGGCCGCCGACCGTTCTTAGTACGGATTGTACGCTGTGAAAACGTAACCGTAAAAGGCATCACACTTAATTATGCCGCCGCCTGGACCTCGCATTATTTCCAAAGCAAAAAGATAAATATTGAAAATGTAAAGATTGTAAGCCACGGCGTGGCGCACAATGACGGCATCGATATAGATGGCTGCCAGGAGGTACATATTAAAAATTGTGATGTTGTCAGCGGTGATGATGCGTTGTGTTTCAAAACCACTTCCAGCACCATGGCGTGCAGTAATATAGTGGTCAGCGGTATGCGTTTGAAAAGCAACCAGGGCGCTATAAAAATGGGCACTGAGTCAATGGCCCCGTTTGAAAATATCACCATCACCGATTGCTATATCTACGACACCAACAATGGCGGGATAAAATTATTAACGGTAGATGGCGCTCATTTGCGCAATGTACAGATCTCAGACATTACCATGGTAAATGTAAGAACGCCCATGTTGTTACGCCTGGGATCCCGGTTAAGTGTATTCAGGAAAGGGAAAGATAGCCAACAGCCCACCGGAACGCTGGAAAACGTAGTCATAAAAAATGTAAAAGCGCAGGCCGCTGCCAACGCTCAGTTAACGCCACCCTCCGGCATTCTTATCACCGGTGTGCCCGGTCACTATATTACTAATGTTACGTTGGAGAATATCGAGATCACTCTGGCAGGTGGCGGTACAGCGGAGAACGCACAGCAGCAGGTGCCCGAAGCCGTTGATAAATATCCGGAGGTAAAAACTTTTGGCCCGCTGGTGCCCGCTTACGGCATCTGGGCAAGACACGTAAAAGGTTTAAAGCTGGTGAATATCACCCTGCACCTCGATAGCATTGACCGGCGACCGGCTTTTATTTGTGAAGACGGACAGGATATTGAAGTCGATGGTCGGAAAATTCCTGAAACAATTGGCAAGCCTGCTATTATTCACCTGGAAAATATTAAGAACACGCTAAGTAAATAAAGCAATAACTATTCTAATAATAAAAACGACTGCTATGCTACACTTCCCACACCAAAAAAGGTACGGCAATACCTTTTTTAAAAACAGTGCATTCATTGCTGTATGCCTGTTATGTTTTTCTATCATGCTGCCTGCCATCCTTCATGCACAGGAAAAAACAGTGACCGTAAAAGGCACGGTGAAAAATGAAACCGGCGAACCGCTCTCCGGCGTTTCAGTAATAGTGAAAGGAACTACCATTGGTTCCACCACAAAAGCAGATGGCGTTTTTCAAATTACAGTTCCCGTAAACAGCACGCTTTCCATCACCATGGTGGGGTTTGTCAACAAAGAAATAAAAATTGGTAGCGTTGATCAATCGGATCTGGGAATTTCGCTGAGCTCAGATAAACTGGAGATGGATAAAGTGATTGTGGTAGGGTATGGAACCCGGCGTAAATCAGATATTACCGGTTCTATTGTTTCCATAAGTGAACAATCAATAAAAGATATTCCTTCTTCTAACCTGGCCACCGCCATTCAGGGGCAGGGCGCGGGGATAGATATTCAGCGAAGCGGCGCCAACAGCAAACCAGGCGCCACCCCAAACATTTTAATCAGGGGGTCCAGATCGTTAGGCGCCAGCAATGACCCGCTGATCGTGGTGGATGGTATTCCCTTCAATGGAAGTATCAATGACCTGAACCAGGACGATGTAGCCTCGGTTGAAGTTTTGAAAGATGGATCCTCTACGGCCATATATGGTTCACGGGGCGCCAATGGCGTAATACTGATCTCAACCAAACGCGGCAAAACCGCCAAACCCGTATTTACTTACAGCGGCTATGTGGGCACCAGCAAACTAACAAAAGAGTTTCCGGTAATGAATGCCGCTGAATTTACCGATCTGAAAAAATGGGCCAACATAATTGCCAACCCGGGTAAATACACCGGGCTGGATGATCCGCTGTTCCTGACCAATGGCGTATTCGATCCTGCAGAAGTGGAAGGGATAAAAAACGGCCGTAATACCGATTGGCAAAGCCTTATTTATAAAACCGGGATGATCACCGATCACCAGTTAGGTGTTTCCGGTGGAAACGATCAAACCCAATATGCGATCTCAGGTGGTTACTTTAACCAGACCGGTATTTACTATGGACAAAGCTTTGAGCGGTCGACCGTAAAATTGAGTGTGGATCAACAGTTAGGAAAAATATTTAAAGTAGGGTTGAACTCATTGAACACTTACTCGGTACGAAAAGGAGAAAGCGCCAATCCCATGGCGCAGGCGTTACGCGCCAGTCCGTTGGCATCGCCGTATGATAGTGCCGGTAATATTTTAAATACTTATGTGCCGGGAAGCGCCAATCAGGTTTGGAACCCGCTTGCCGACCTGATACCCGGCGCAGCTGTAGAAAACAGAAAGCGCCTGGGAACATTCACCACCTTGTATTTGGAAGCGAATTTGTTCAAAGGATTGAAGTACCGGTTGAACGCGGGAGCAGAGATCAGATCGGATGTGTATGGAAATTTTTATTCCGATAAAACAAGTTTCCGGGTTAACCAGGGCGGTTCTGCTTCTTCAAACCGGAATGAAGTATCGAATAACTACACCCTCGAAAACCTGTTGATCTATGATGCCACTATTGCACAAAAACATAAGCTGAACTTCACTGGTTTGTACAGTTTGCAGGAAGTGAGCTCAAAATCGAACCAGTTTGATAATACCAATATCCTGGCCGATTACCTCGCTTATTTCAACCCAACTTACGGTTCAAACCTGAAGGGATCGGGCAGTTCATCCAAAGCAGATATTCTTTCCTATATGGGAAGGGTGAACTACAGTTTCAACGATCGCTATCTGTTGACATTGACCATTCGTGCCGACGGATCATCCCGTTTGGCCGAAGGAAATAAATGGCACTCCTTCCCCTCGGCAGCTTTTGCCTGGAATGTGAGCCGCGAAAATTTCATGCAAACGATACCGGCCATCAGTAACCTGAAATTAAGGGCCAGCTATGGAAGCGTGGGACAACAATCGATCAAGGCCTTTCAAACGCTGGGGCAATTATCCGGACTGGTATATAACTACGGTTCAAACATGGTTACCGGTGCTTACTTAACATCTACCATAAACAATACCCTCACCTGGGAATATACCAAAACCGCCAACCTGGGTATCGACTTCGGTTTGCTGGGTAATCGCATTACCGGTTCGGTGGAAGTGTATAAGGCATTTACCAATTCGCTGTTGTTACCGCAAACATTGCCGCCTACATCGGGCATCCCCAATCCTATTGTTACCAACGTAGGTAAAACGGAGAACAGAGGTATTGAAGTGCACATCAGCACCACTAACATCCAGGCGCAAACCCGTAACGATTTCAGCTGGACGAGCGATTTCAACTTCTTCTTAAACCGGGGTAAGGTAACCCAACTGGCTGGCGGGGTAACAAAAGACGTTGCCAATGGCTGGTTTGTGGGACAACCGTTAGATGTTTATTATGATTATAAAAGACAGGGCATTTGGCAGAATACAGCAGAAGATACCGCCGCAGCAAAAGCCCTGGGTTTATCAGTATCCGGCACCTCCTCAGTTATAGGCACCATTCGCGTGGCTGATCTCAGCGGTCCCGATGGAAAACCCGATTCAAAGATCGATGCCACCAACGATCGCATTATTGTAGGAACAAGTCAGCCCAAGTGGGAAGGCGGTACCACGCAGCGTTTTGGATTCCGTGGTTTTGATTTAACTGTGGTAGCATTTGCCCGTTGGGGATATACCATGAACAGCAGCCTGTATGGAGGCGGATTTGTAAATACCTACCAGGGAACATACAACAATATAAAAACGCATTACTGGACGCCTGAGAACCACGAACCCTGGAATCCCAAGGCAAATTCGGCGGCTACCAATCCATTGAACCGCTCGGTAATGAGTTATTTCGATGGTTCGTTTTTAAAGATCAGAAGCATAAGCCTTGGTTATAACCTGGACCCGTCATTAGTAAAACGCATAGGCGCAAAGAATTTCCGCGTATATGCAACCGCAGCAGATCCCTTTATTCTTTTCTCGCCATACCGCAAGGCAGGAGGTATAGATCCGGAAGGATCAGGAACAGTGGGTGTTGATACCCCACCTACCTGGTCGATGATCTTCGGTATTAATATGTCGTTTTAATTTTCACCACCCAAAACAAGATGTATGAAAAAGATATTTTTATTCTGCAGCGGGCTCCTGATCGTAATGAGCGGCTGTAATAAAAAACTGAAAGAAGAACCCAACTCTATTCTTGTACCTGCATTCTTTCAAACCAGTCAGGGTTTGCAGGCGGGACTGGATGCAGCCTATGCAGGCATGCGCAACTTCTGGGGTGCGCAGGAATTGTTTACCGCCACGGTAATTGGTACCGATGAATTTCAGCGCGGCGTGGATGGGAACAGCGATATTAACCTGTACAGTTATACTTCAACACATAGTACTACTACCACGCTTTGGAAAGCAGCCTATGTTTTTATCAATACCTGTAACGGCGTTATTGATTATGCCGACAAAACCGATCTGCCCGCAGCTACAAAAAACACCATAGTGGCGGAGGCCAAATTTTTGCGGGCCAATTATTATTTCATTCTTGTACAGTTTTGGGGAGATGTTACCCTGAACCTGCATTTTCAGTCGGAGGCAACCACGGCTGCTAAACGCGATCCCATGGGCGATGTTTATGACGCCATTATTCAGGATCTGAAAGATGCGATAGCCGTGCTGCCCGCCAGTCCTAAAAGCAATGGCGTGTTATCAGGAAAGGCTACAGCTGTAGCTGCGAAACATGTGCTGGCAAAAGTGTATCTTACCCGTGCAGGATCTGCAGTAAAAAAAGCCGATGATTATCAGAATGCTTATAATACAGCAGTGGATATCATCAACAATAAAGCGACGTTGGGATTGAATTTATTGCCCGACTTTAGTAAAGTGTTTGCAGAAGGAAATGAAGACAACGAGGAAGTACTGTGGACAGTACAACACACCGCCAATTTAGCGTATAATGGTCCCAATAACAGTGGCATCAGCTCGAGTAATGGTATTAGTACCTACAGTGCCGACAATGTGTTGAACCATATGTGGGTGGGGCAGTATGAGAAAAGGCCGGGCATGATCCGCAGTACAGCCTATGGCCGCCCGTATATCCGGTGTATCCCTACGCGTTGGTTAACCGATACTGCTTTTAAAGAAAGAGTGAATGACACCCGGTACAGCAAAACCTTTCAGACCGTATGGTATGCCAACAATCCGGATCCCAAGGGATATCCGGTTTGGACAAGCCCCTTACCAGCAGGTGCGCCGGCAGATGCCGTGGTAGGACAACCAAAATTCAAATTAGGCGATACGGCCATTTACATGCCAGGTGTAGATAAGACCAAGGCGCAAATAGCTGCCAGCCGGTATTTGCTTATCCCGCCCGGTAATTATGATAATACGTTGTCGGCTACCATGGTGAAATATTTCGATACAAAAAGAGCCGACCTCAATTCACCCTCTGTACGGCCGGTGATCGCGTTCCGCCTGGCGGAAACTTACCTGGTGGCAGCGGAATCCGCCTACATGCTGGGTTTGCCGGATGCTGTAAAGTATATCAATGCCGTGCGGGAAAGGGCCGCGTATCCAACAGGCAATGCAACGGCTATGGATGTAACTGCGTCTGACTTATCGCTGGACTTTATATTGGATGAACGTACCCGCGAGCTTTGTGGGGAAAATGTACGGTGGTGGGATCTGGTGCGCACCGGTAAGTTATTACAACGGGTACGCATGCATAATAAGGAGGCCGCAGCCAACATCATCGAGAAACATGTATTGCGTCCCATACCCCAGGCGCAAATAGATGCTACCACAACAGGCGATCCGTATAATAATAGTTTGTATTTTCCCTTATGGAATTAGATCTTATATGAAGAAGCTGCTTGTCATATTTGCTGTTTGTATTGGTAATTTCTTATATGCACAAAAGGAAGAAAGCGATAACCGTTTTGGCGGGAATAAAAACAAACCAGCCCGGCAGGAATGGTTGCGTGATCAGGGTTTTGGCATGTTCATCCACTTTAATGTAGATGCGCAGCTGGGTATAACGAT
>JAJKIL010000073.1 GCA_021154515.1 Niastella sp.
CGGTCGTGGGCTGAAATCCCGGAAGTACAGCCATGTCCCAGCAGGTCTACGGACACAGTAAAGGCCGTTTCGTGCAGGGCGGTATTATTATTAACCATCAGATCGAGTTGTAATTCCGCGCAGCGGTCCTCCTCCAGCGGAGCACAAATAAGGCCCCGGCCGTATTTACTCATAAAATTCACCACCTCAGGGGTCACATTTTCCGCGGCAGTCAAAAAATCGCCCTCATTTTCACGGTCTTCGTCATCCACAACAATTACCAGTTTACCATTTTTTATATCCTCTATGGCACTTTCTATGGAATCCAACATGTTATCAAAATTTCGGCAAAGTTAACTAAAACAGGGAAGCAAACAGTCCGGGCCAATGAGCAGGAAAAGGCCGCCAATAAACCGGCTACACCTTAACCAATGCTTATAATTACCTGATTATTTGCTTTCTATGACAGATATATAACGAACCAGTTATTGAATTGTTCATTTAATCTGACGTTCATACTTCTTTACGGCCTACCACCCTTCCGGGTTGCCTGCCCAAAAACTCCCCCATTTTATTTATTTGACGTTTAACCTTCATGCAGCCTTTTAAATAATCCAATTGCCTCTATATCATACAGAAATGCTTTGATGACATTAAAAGAGACAAAGCCGTTCAGGTATTTCAGTACAGTTCAGGGATAGCTGTTAGCGTTAATAATCTGTGCACTGCTTTTGATGAAAGGTTCATGCGTTGATTTTAATTTCTGCTACATTTGCTGCACCGATCATTCAACTATCCCACCAGTATACTTTTCGACCCCCTCCAAAATCTACTACAATTTTTTACCCGTACCATCTGGACTATTGATCACCCAAAATCAAACGTCGACTATATGAGAAGTTTTATGGCTTTTTTATTTACCCTGTTATTACTGGGTTCCGGAATAGGGAATGGGTATACACAGGTAACTACCAGCAGCATGACAGGCACCGTTAAATCGAGCATGGGAGAACCACTGGTAGGCGCTACGGTAGTACTACGTCACGAGCCAACCGGTTCGGTATTTACTACTATTACCAGAACCGGGGGTGTTTTTGATTTGAATAACCTGCCGCCCGGCGGGCCTTACAATGTAACCATTACTTATGTTGGCTACAGCCCTTACAAAAAAGGCGATATAAATATACCATTGGGTGAAAAGTTCGACCTGCAACCCGAAATGTCTGATAAGGAAATGAGCTCGGTAATTGTTACTGCAGGCCGCCGGGGCGTTACGGAAAAAACCGGCGCCTCTACCAACATCAGTAACCGGTTGGTGCAAAACATGCCAAACGTTGGGCGCAGTTTAACCAACCTCACCCGCGTAACCCCGCAAAGCAATGGAAACAGTTTTGCAGGTATGAACAACCGGTTCAATAACATTACCATCGATGGTTCGCTGTTCAACAACAATTTTGGCCGCAGCGGCGATGGCCTGGTGCCCGGTGGCGCCACCTCTGCCATCTCCATCGATGCCATTGACCAGGTTCAGGTGAATATTGCACCTTACGATGTTCGCCAGACTGGTTTTGTAGGCGGCGGCATCAACGCTGTAACCAGAAGAGGTACCAACAACTGGTATGGAACCGTTTATGGTTATTACCGTAACCAGGATTTCAATGGTAAAAAAGTAAAGGGAACTGATGTAGCCAATGCTGAGCGTTCTACCAAAATTTACGGTGCCAGTATTGGTGGTCCTATTATTAAAGACAAACTGTTTTTCTTTGCCAACTTTGAATCAGAAAAAAGGACCCAGCCTGGCCAAACTTATGTTGCCAAAACAGATGTAAATGATAAAAACCCTAACGCCACTTCTGTACTGGCCAGCGACCTCGACGCGGTTAGAAACTACGTAAAAAGTGCTTATACTTTTGACCCGGGTGAGTATCAGGGTTACAATTTTAAAACCGACAATAAAAAATTCCTGGCCCGGGTTGACTGGAATATTACCAATCAACATCGCTTAACCCTTCGCTATACCACCTCGGAAACCAATGACGATGATATGGTGAATGCAGCAAGCGTAACCGGTGTCACCGCCAACCGCATCAATAACAGCCGCCGCGGTGGTTCAACCGGAGGAATGGCTTACACCGGCACCAACTTCAAGAACAATGTGAAAGTATGGTCAGGTGTAATGGAATTGAACTCCACCTTCAACAGCAGTTGGAGCAACCAGTTAATTGCCTCTTATACCAGCAATAACCTGGTACGTATTCCCAACATCAATGAACCGTTTGTAGATATTATGCGCGACCCTAATAATGTGTATATCTCCCTGGGTACCGACCTGTTTTCTTATAAGAATGAAATAGAAGATAAAGCGTTTAACGTAGCCAATAACGTTACCTACAACCTGGGCAAGCATACCTTCACGGGTGGTGTCAGCTTCGACGCCATGAAGTTTGCCAACTCCTTCACCAGTGCCGGTGGCCCTGCTTATTACCGGTATAATTCGTTGAATGATTTTTTGACCGATAAAGCGCCTGCAGTATTTGCAGTGGCTTACGACCCCACCAATCCGAAGGGGATAAAAGTGCCACAAGCCAAATTTTCGCAGCTGGGTTTTTATGTACAGGACCTGTATACCATCACCAATAAATTAAAAATCACCTACGGTTTGCGTATGGATCTTCCTATGTATCCTTACACCCCACCCAGCAATCCAAAGCTGGCGCAGCAGGTATTTAAAGACGAGAACGGCCAGAATGAACAATTTGACGTTAGCAAGTGGCCCGATCAAAAACCACTGTGGTCACCGCGTTTAGGCTTTACGTACGATGTTAAAGGCAATAAATCATGGGTGGTACGTGGCAGAACCGGCATCTTTACCGGCCGCCTTCCCTTTATCTGGTTAGTGAACCAGGTGGGTGACGATGGCGTTGTCCGTGCTTTATACCAACCAACATCCGCGGCGGTTTTGGCTACCATCCATTATAACACAGACAGAACAACCTATATTCCCACCAATCCACCATCGGTAGGCGACACCATTCTACCCAACTCATCATTTAGTGCAGCTGCCAAAGATTTTAAAATGCCGCAGGTATGGCGCTCGAACCTGGCCGTTGATAAACGTTTTGCCAATAATTTTACCGCCACGTTCGAAGCTATATATACGAAACAGCTGAACAACGTGTATTTCCGAAATGCGAATCTGGGTCCCCAAAACGGTACGCTGAATAACGGAGTTGATCAGCGGCCTGTATTCAATAATGCCGCGGCGGCAAGACCCGTTCCGGCAGCTAGTCAGATGATCGTTATGGATAACATTAACAAAGGTTACAGTCTTGCATTAACTGCCCAGTTGCAAAAATCTTTCGCCAATCACTGGGAAGCTGGTATCGCTTACACCTATACCCTGGCTAAAGAAGTAGCCATTGGCAGTTCAGACCAAAGCGGCAGCGGGTTCAATACCAATAACATTACATTCAACCCCAATAAACCCGATATCGGCTTTTCCAACTATTCCATTCCACATCGCATAGTGGTTAATGGGTCGTACCGCCTGGAATATGCCAATAAGCAAATGGCCACTACCTTTAGTATATTTTATACGGCACAACCACAGGAACGATACAGCTACCGGTACGGCGGAGATATAAACGGCGATGGCCAAAGCAACGATGTTTTGTATATACCAAAAGACCCTTCAGAAATTTCGTTTGTGGAAGGAGCCACTTTAAATGGCAAAACTTATACTGCCCAGCAACAAAGCGATGCGTTCTTTGCATTCATCAACAATGATAAATACCTGAAGGATCATAAAGGTGAATACATGAAAAAGTATGGCGCCACACTTCCCTGGAACCATAGTGTTGACCTAAGGGTATTGCAGGATTTCATTTTAAGAACAGGGACCAATAAACATACCTTACAGGCCAGCATAGACGTAATTAACCTGTTGAACCTGCTGAACAGCGATTGGGGTTACCGGTATAATTATACGTTTGGTACTTTCCAGGACATGGGTATTCTGGGCGTACCATCCGGGTTTAATCCGGCTGCACCCAAATTTACATTCGATCCGGGTGGCCCAACAAAAGGTTATCAGCCTAACTACTCTACCACCAGCACCTGGGGTATTCAATTAGGATTGCGTTATATCTTTAATTAAGGTTTCTTCGACCATTATAACAGGCTCTCCCGACAGTCGGGAGAGTTTTTTTGTTCATTTCATTATCGTTACCCAAATACCAGCAATATGTTAGATTCTAACAATTGTCAGAATCTAACAAATCCACAATTGACTAACGTCCCGTTAACATTTTTCAGTTTGAATTAATTTTCGTTCTATATTTGAGCGCGAGTGATTTTTTCTGTGATTATTGATGTTTCTGCAACAACGGTTCTTGCCTACTATGCCTGAAAAACAAGCGCTAACACCCAATATCATAATACTGGAACAATTATTAACGAATGAGATTTAATCATTTGGTAATAACCTGTTTGAAAAATACGTAGTAACGCCCTTGTTTCTTTGCACCTTGAATTAAAACCAAACAAGTTAATATGAGAAGATGCACTCTTATGCTACTCCTGGCACTGTTATGTTTTGGAGCAAATGTTTTTTCTCAGGAAACAACATCTGAGATCCAGGGTACAGTGACAGACGAAAGTGGCGCCCCTTTATCTGGTGCTACAGTTATTGCCCTTCACACTCCTTCCGGAACAAAGTATGCCACTTCAAGCCGTAAAGACGGCCGCTTTAATTTACCTAACCTGCGCATTGGCGGACCGTACACTATAACGGTTACCTATGTAGGTTTTAAAAAATCAGAGCAGGAAAGCATTACGTTGTTACTGGGTCAGGAGTTCAAAGCAGATTTCCATCTGGTGAGCGACTCAAAAGAACTGAAAGAAATTGTAGTGGCAGCATCACGCCAAAACAAGGTATTCAATTCTGCCCGCAACGGTAGTCAGGAAATCATCAGTCGCGCACAGATTGAAAGATTGCCTACCATTAGCCGGTCATTATCAGACTTTACCAAACTGGAACCAACAGCCAACGGGTTAAACATTGGTGGTCGCAGTAACCAGTACAACAACATGACGGTTGACGGTGCCAACTTCAACAACTCATTTGGTCTTTCTTCTACATTAGGAGGACAAACAGGTCAACAACCTA
>JAJKIL010000074.1 GCA_021154515.1 Niastella sp.
TACCGGTCGGGCGATCTTTTATTGACAACAACGTTGGAATTAGGAAATAGATGGCGCAGGTTCTCATACGCATAATAAGTACCGTAGGGTATTTTATCGGTACGCCACAGCGTTACCCGTTTGTTCATGGTTTTACTACCGGAGCCACAAGCGGCTGCCAGCGCAACAAACGCCATCAGTAATAGTAAAGATCGATATCGTATTATTAGTTTCAAGATTACACGGCGTTGTAAAAGTGGCTGAAATTATTATACACTATATCAAATTGTTCCCGGGTAAGGGTAAACTCGCCATACCACACATAATCGTAGATGCGGGTTAAAAAACTAAAGTCGTTGCCCAGTTTATGTTTGCTCATCTGAAGCACATACTCATAATTCGTGGCATCTACATGGTATTTGATCCATTGTCTTTCGTTCAACAGCTGCAGGGTTTTCAGGTACATAAACCGAACGGCCTGGCGGTGGTCGCCGGCCTCCGCTGCTCTCCTGACCTTTTCATCGAGATTTTCATCCTCGATATCAACTTCCTCACCGCCATCACTCACTTTTGTTTTTTGGGAAGTATAGAACAGGGACAGCTTGTTCACTACCATAATGCGGTAGATAACAAACAGGAAAAATAGTCCCAGTACAAAATAGGTAATAATGCGGGTGGCATCACTGGAGAAGAAATTGTTGAAATGATCCCAGAAGCCTTTTTTTTCCTGCGTTCCTTCTTTTTGCCTCCGCTCCCACTCCCTTTCTTCCTGTTCGCGTTTACGTTTTAGTTCCTGTTCGTGCTCAATGTCCCAGTAGGCCGGGTCATTGGCATATTCGAAATCTTTTTGATTTTTATACCGGCGCACGGTAGAATCGGGAACGGCGCGGTATTGAAGCGGTTCAGGCAGCCTGGTAGTGCTTGTTTTGGTATCGATAGTATTGGTACCAATATCATAAGCCGTGTCTGCCACGGGCGGTTCTATAAGTGCTGTATCAGTTTCTTCATTGGTTTGTGCCTGTAACAAGGGTGAACAGGCCAGCAACGTAACCAAACAAGCTATTAACCTGAGGGTTTTTACAGCGGGGATCAACAACCGGTATGATGCAACAACATTCATTGACAGGGCAAATAATTTATTCAACTGCTTTTTCGGCTTTTGTTTTACGTTGTACCTGTATGGGATACCATACAAAATACCACATAATAAAAATAAATGAGGCCGCCAGGATCAATATGCTTATCAAACGCGGCATGGAATAGTAGGAATACCGGGTTACAAAACCCTCCAGAAAGGCTGCTACCAGTAGTATTGGTACCAGCGCGATCATTATTTTCAACCCGTCTTTTGCCCCCTGCATCAGTGAATGCAATCTTTTATGGGAACCAGGGAATAAAATGCTATTGCCTACTATTAAACCGGCTGCGCCCGACAAAATGATGGCGGAGATCTCCAGCGTACCATGGCACCAGATAACCAGCACGGAGGACCAGCCCAGGTGTTTCGCAAAAAAATAATATTGAAAAGCGCCTACCATTACGCCATTCGTGAACAATTCTTTAACACTGCCCAGTCCCAGGAACAGGCCCCATACAAAAACCCGGAATGAGACATAGATATTATTCAGTGCAATGTAAGCGAACATATTCACAGCCTTTGTATGCCGGTATACGCCAAAAGGATCGCCTTTGGAAATATTGGCCTCGGTCATTTCAATATACCCGTCGCCCAATACGCCTCTTACAAACGTTTCGTCATGGGCTGCCGAAAAGGCGGCCATAATTGCAAAACCAACGAATATGAGAAATGCATACAATATTTCACGGTGGTGCTTGCGAACGGTGAGTGGTAATTCCGTTTTAAAAAAATGACCAATGCGGGAGGTTTCTTCCCGTTTGTTCCTGTAAATGCTCAGGTAAATACGGGAGGCCAGGTCGTTCAGATACTGGGTTACCTTGCTATGCGGGTAAAAAGTTTTGGAGTACCCGAGGTCATTCACCAGTTCGGTGAACTGTTGCGCCATTTCATCAGGATCGGTGGTTTCTTCATATTGATACTTCCGCCACTTATCGATATTTTTCTTTATAAATAGTCCTTCTCTCACTCAGACGTATTTTTTATTGTTTCAAATCTACCTATTCAGGCCCAAATTAAATGGCACAAGTAAATATAATAGTAAAATTTTGAACGTTATAACGTTGGTAAACAGATAATTCTTATACCTCTCCCCCCTAAAAGGGAGAAAATTTAATGCAGGTTGCTGTTTTCAGGGTCCGCTTTGGAATTCCTGCTGTAAGCTGTAACTTGTAACCGGAACATTTATAATATGCTGTTAGTTAAATTAGATACTGGATTTAATATAGAAGTGGAATTTGCGTTGAGCCCTTTTCACCGGCGTTTTTTTGCCTGGCTGATCGATGTTACCATCCAGGGCACTTACCTGTATTTGGGCGCCAAGCTCCTGAACGGACTGGTAAGCATGGACTGGGACTCGCAAATGTGGGGTGTGGTATTGTACCTGCTGCCTTTTATTTTTTACCACCTCGTTTCCGAGATCATGATGAACGGGCAGAGCGTTGGTAAAATGGTGATGCAAATAAAAGTGATGACCATGCAGGGCGGCGAACCTTCTATAAGCCAGTACCTCATTCGCTGGTTATTCCGCATCATTGATTTTCCCATTTTATTATTCGCGGGAACCCTCACGGGTTATTCTACCTGGTGGGTGGTGTTGTTTATTTTTGCCGGTTTGATCTGCGTTATTGCCACGCCCAAATCGCAACGCGTGGGCGACCTGGTGGCCGGCACCATTTTAATCGATCTTAAAAAACGTACTTCCTGGCAGGATACCGTATTCACCGAAGTGGAATCAACTTATCAACCCCGTTATCCCCAGGTAATGCAGCTGAGCGACCGCGACATCAATACGCTGAAAAATATCATTGAAACCGTGAAAAAGCGAAACGACTACGACCTGTCGATCAAGATCGCCTATCGCATTCAATCAAAACTAAAAATGACCAGCGACCAGGACAGTTTGGAGTTCTTACAAACATTGCTGAAGGATTATAACTATTATTCTGCTAATTAAGAAGCTGTAGTTCGTAGGTATTGCCCTACCTCATCAATGATGCTACCGACACCACTACGATAGTTCCCAGCAGGTAAAACGACAAAACAACAATAGTAAGGATACCCACAAACTTGAAACAGCTTTTGAGGTTACCCAAGGCTGCATTCAGGTTTATTTGATCGTTATTACGCAGGGCCGTTTGCATTTTCGATGAAAAATTAAACAGGTACAAACAGGGGAAGAAGTATAGTAAAGCGATTATTATATACACTATGGAAAAAGCATAGTTGCCAATTGCCAGGGTGCTGCTACTGAATGAATCACTACCGCTGCCCATCTTGCTGATGACAGACATGATACTGCCGAAAAACAGGGCAAAAATTACTATGAACCCACACACCACAAATCCCACAATAGATAAAAACTTAGCCCAACGGGCAGTTTCACTCAGGTAGCCGATGCTTTGCTGATCGACCTGCAGTTCAAACAAATTTTCATTGGGTACTGAAGCTGATTGATTGTAGGGCTCCATTTTTTGCGTTTTTGGTTAACGAATTCCTTTAGGGATGATACAACAAGATATGAAAATAAACGAAGCCCCCCACCAACCTCTCCGCCAGTTGGCGGAGGAGGCAGGGAGGGGGACTTTAATGCTATAGTAAGAATTCAATTAATAAGCCTGTGCAAACAGTACCCGTTGTTTGGCGGGTTTGCCTGAGAAAACACAAACGCCTTCTTCCTGTGGGTTATCCAAAGGAATACAACGAATGGTAGCTTTTGTTTTTTCTTTTATCGCATCTTCCGTTTCAGAAGTGCCATCCCAGAAAGCAGAAATAAAGCCGCCTTTTTCGTTCAGGGTGCTTACAAATTCATCCCAGGAATTTACCGTTGTGATGTGTGAATCGCGATATGCCAAAGCTTTGTTGTAAATGGCCTGCTGAATTTCAGCGAGCAATTGTACAATGCGCTCAGGCAATCCATCCATGGAAACGCTTTGTTTTTCCTTGGTATCGCGACGGGCCAGTTCCACCGTATTGTTTTCCAGGTCGCGTAAACCCAGGGCAACACGAACCGGTACCCCTTTCATTTCGTATTCGGCAAACTTCCAACCGGGGCGGCTGTTGTCGTTATCGTCGTATTTTACGCGTACGCCCAGGGCCTTCAGTTGTTTTACCAGTTCCAGCACCTTCTCGTCGATTTTTGCTTTTTGTTCTTCCCCTTTATAAATGGGAACGATCACTACCTGCAGCGGCGCGATCCTTGGTGGCAGGATCAAACCATCATCATCACTATGCGCCATTACGAGGGCGCCAATCAGGCGGGTGCTTACACCCCAGCTGGTAGCCCACACGTAATCGAGTTTATTGTCTTTATCAGAGAACTTCACATCAAATGCCTTGGCAAAATTCTGTCCCAGAAAGTGCGATGTACCGGCCTGCAGGGCTTTGCCATCCTGCATCAGGGCCTCGATGCAATAAGTATCCAGGGCGCCGGCAAAACGTTCGTTCTCTGTTTTTACCCCTTTAATAACCGGTAATGCCATCCAGTTCTCCACAAAATCGGCGTACACGTTCAGCATTTGAACGGTTTCTGCCACGGCTTCTTTAGCGGTGGCATGGGCGGTATGCCCTTCCTGCCATAAGAATTCGGCGGTGCGCAAAAACAAACGGGTGCGCATTTCCCAGCGAACCACATTGGCCCATTGGTTAATGAGCAGCGGCAGATCGCGATATGACTGGATCCAGTTTTTGTAAGTATTCCAGATGATGGCCTCACTGGTTGGGCGAACCACCAGCTCTTCTTCCAGTTTGGCTTCGGGATCAACCATCAGAGCGCCCTTTTTGGAAGGATCAGCCTTTAACCGGTAATGCGTTACCACCGCACACTCTTTGGCAAACCCTTCGGCGTTCTTTTCCTCGGCTTCAAACAGGCTTTTGGGAACGAACAGCGGAAAATAGGCGTTCACATGGCCGGTATCCTTGAACATTTTATCAAGGGTATCGCGCATATTCTCCCACAGGGAAAACCCATAAGGTTTTATTACCATACAGCCTCTTACAGCCGAATAATCGGCCAGGCTGCCTTTAATAACCAGGTCGTTGTACCATTGCGAATAGTCTGTGCTCCGGCTGGTGATCTCTTTGCTCATGTTTTATTTGTTTATGGTCCTCATTATCAAGCCTTTTATCGATAAACTTTAACATTCGGCTTACAATAAATTACTGGCTTTTTATTGTACCTTTAATTGGGAAAAACGCAAAAGTAGCATTTACCATTGTAAAACGTTAAAACCATTACTATGAGGTTCCTAAATATACTCCCTGTAATTCTGGCAATGGCCGCTTTATCAAGCTGCTCGGTTTACCGCAGCGGACAAACGCCGGATGATGTATATTATTCACCGGGCCACTCTGCTGACGATTCCTATCTGACGGTTAACAATCCCAGAAAGGGCAACAGCGACTATGGCCGTTACGATAATAATACAAACACAAACCCCGACGACAATTACCTTCGGATGCGGCAATATGGAAGCCGGTGGAACACGTTCGACAGCTATAACGACTGGCAATACAATGGTGGTTATTACGGAGCCTATAGCCCATATACGCCCTATTCCTCCTTCTATGGGTCTTCATTTTATGGCGGCTATGGTAGTGGATTTTACGGCGGTTACGGAATTGGAATGCCTTATGCGTATGGTTATTACAATCCCTGGGCAATTAACGCATTCAACCCCTACTTTAACAGTTACTACTACTGGAACAGCTACTATAATCCCTATGCCGGCGGCATAATTGTAGGTGGCGCTAAAGGCAACCCCGTGGCGTATAGAGCAGTACGTAATTTCAACATGAGCAGCTATACCAATGGGAATTATAATATCCGCAACACAAGCACCAACAGACCCATTTATACAAACCAGAATGGACGGTATAATACCAGCAATAACAATGGTAATACATCTGGTGGACTGCGCAGGAGCAATGACAGCTATTACTCGCCTACCCAGCGTTCCTCTTCCCCTACTTATACGCCATCAGCACCGGTAAGAACTTACTCACCTTCTTCTGGTGGTTCATATGGCGGCGGCAGTGGTGGTGGTGGCAGCACGGGCGGTGGTAGCAGACCAAGCCGGGCTCACTAGAAAGCCCGCCTACGCTAAAGCTTCGGCGGACGAGGCAGAGGACAAAGGGCAGAAGGCAGAGATTGACCCTCCGCTATTGCCAAAGGTCCTTGCAAAATGAAAGCATTAAAAACAGAAAATCAGTATTGCTAATAATAACTGTAGTGTGATCTTTTACTACAGACTAAATCGCTTTTTCTATTAGTAAGTGTGAAAACTGGCAGTTATAATAGAGAATAGGGCTATCTCTGCCCTTTGCCTTCTGCCCTCTGCCGTTTTCCGATTTTATAATAACGCACCATGAAGTACACCCTTTCGATAGCTTTTCTTACTTTGATTGGCTCGCAGGCAATGTCACAGTTACCCGAAGATGTAATACGAATGAGTTGGAATGTACCATCCGGAACGGCCCGTAGCCAGGCAATAGGCGGCGCTATAGGTTCACTAGGCGGTGAAATAACGTCAACATTCGTAAACCCGGCCGGTTTAGGCTTTTTTAAAGTGAGTGAAATAGTTCTTACACCGGGTTTTACCATTGGACACAGCGATGGCGACTATCGCGGATCAGGTGTGCGTAGTAACAATGTAAACCGGTTCAATATGAGCACTACCGGTTTTGTATCGGCTACCTCCGATCCGGGCCGGCAATGGGTTAGTAAGGCCTTCAGCATTGCTGTTAACCGGGCAGCCAACTTCAATAACAATATTTACTACAAGGGAAATAACGATTACAGCTCTGGTTCTGAAGTGTACGCAGATGAGTTTTCCAAATCGGGCGTAAATCTCAACGACACTTATGGTTCTGATAAACTGTCACTGCCTACTAAAATGGCTATTTATACCTACTTAATAGATACAGCTACCATTGGCGGCATAAAGCAGATAGTGGGCAGACCTGAATACCTTAATTCCATCAATCAGGAGAACAGGATCTCAACCAAAGGCGGCATTACCGAAATTGCAGTCGGTTTTGCGGGTAATCTGCAAGACAAATTCTATTTGGGCGGCAGCATTGGTATTCCCATTGTAAAGTATGAACGCCGTACAGAATACAAGGAGTCGGACCCTACCAATGATGACAACAACAATTTCAATTACTACCGGTATGAAGAAAAGCTTACCACTACCGGTGCTGGTATAAATTTAAAACTGGGCGCCATTTTTAAACCCATAGAGCCACTGAGAATTGGATTGGCCGTTCATACCCCTACTATTTACGGTTTGAAAGATAACGTAACCAGTAAAATGGTAACGGACCATGAAAAACTGATCAGTGGTTTCCCTGTTGATTCCGTTACTTCCGATTACTACGCTGAAACGCCCGTTAGTAAATACGACTTTTCATCACCCTGGAAATTCATGGTAAGTGGTGCGTATATAATTAACGGAGTGGAAGATGTTTCCCAGCAACGCGGATTTATTACAGCTGATATTGAATATGTAACCTATGGATCTTCGCGTTTTAGTGCGGCAGAAGAAAGTGATGATAATTCATATTACAGCCAGGTGAACTCAACCGTTAAGCAACTGTACAAAAGTGCCCTCAATTTCCGGTTTGGCATGGAAATAAAATTCAATACCATTATGGGCCGTTTGGGTTTTGCTCACTATGGCAATCCGTATGAAAACAATCCCGTAAAAGCAGGAAAAACAAATGTAAGCGCTGGTTTGGGCTATCGCAATAAAGGCATATTCATCGATCTTACATACGTACATAGCCTAACCACTGATTCCAATTTCCCTTACCGGTTACCACCACCACAACAAAACGTTTACGCTGATGTTAAAAGCCAGATCGGGCAAATTCTGCTGACCCTTGGATTCAAGGTTTTTTAAAAGAGTAATTCTCTGCAGACCACTTACATTACTGCGTTATCGGAATATCTCAGCTTAGCTGAGGCGGGATCTGTTTTTAAGTCATTTATTAACGGGTCAACGCTGTTGACCTTTCAATAGTATCAATAATTTCGCTTACTGCATGGGGAGTGAACCACTGTATGGCGGTATCCTTCCTGAACCACGTCATCTGGCGTTTCGCATAATGCCTGGTATTCACTTTAATTTTCTCAACCGGGTCGCCTTCTTCTCCACCGAAGTAATCAAAGAATTCTTTATAGCCTACAGTTTGCAAGGCGTTGCACTGGCTGAACGGATACAACTTTTCAGCCTCCTCTTTTAAGCCCTGCTTTATCATACCATCTACCCGCGCATTGATACGTGCATGCAATTCGGGTTTGGGCAATTCAAGTCCCAGTTTGATTATGTTGAAAGGACGGGTAACTTTTTTTTGTTGCTGAAAGGTACGTATAGACTGGCCCGTGGCCTGTTTAACTTCCAGCGCCCGCATCAATCGCTGGGGGTTTTGTATTTCTCCCGTTGAATAAAACAAGGGGTCCTGTTCCTGTACCTGTTGTTGCAACCAGGCAAGCCCGTTTTGCTGATATTGTTCCTGAATGCCCGTGCGGATTTCGGGCGATAAAGGCGGCATATCATCGAGCCCCTCACAAAATGCTTTTATATACAAACCAGTGCCACCGGTAACAACGGCCACATTGTGCTGCTGAAATATTTTATCAATGGCGTTTAAAGCGTATTGTTCAAATACAGCGGCATTTACGTTGTCGTGAATACTATGGGTGCTGATAAAATAGTGGTGTACCTGTTTCAGTTCTTCCGGAGAAGGTTTGGCAACGCCAATATCCATTTCCTTAAAACATTGCCGGGAGTCGGCAGATATGATCTCTGTATTAAAATGGCGGGCTACTTCAATAGCGGCAGCCGTTTTGCCCACGGCCGTGGGCCCGGCTAGAATTACACAAGTTTTATTATTCATGTTATTTGCCTGAGCTTGTAGAGAACCCAAAACAAATTGGCAATATGCAATTGGCAAGGGTTGCCGATTTTCGAGCTTCCTATAATTCGCGAACTTTTGCCTATTGCTTATTGTCTATTGCCTATTGATTATGCTTCGTCGTCCTGGCCTTCTTCGGCTTCTTCACCCTTTTCTTCCAGGTCTTCTTCGTCGTCACTATCACCACCTTCGGTACCAAAACCTTCGGTACCGGCTTTCAGATCGTATTTTTCTTCCATTTCGGTGAGCTTGTCGCCGGCAATGCCTTTGGTGCCATATTGCGACGGAGCGATCCCTTCTGATTTTATCATAGCGGGATAGTCGATCTTGCTGCTTTCTTCTTTTGATACGCCGATCAGCTCTACCAAAAACGTCCAGTTCTTCACAAAATCGTACACGTATATAAATTTCTGGTTGGGATCTTTGATCTCAGTACCGATAGCGGTGTTTTCCATCAGCAATGGCGCCACCTTGTAAGGCTTGTCGTATTGGGCCAGACTGATCTCGCGTCCCCGTTGCCAGTTATCATTACTACGGTAAAAAGTAGCCTGATGTTTGTTATCAAACTCGTAGGCTTTCAGTATCACCTGCTGCAGTTGCAAAAAAGTTTGTGTGTGCTTTATGGCAACATCGCGGTAGATACTGTCATCTTCTTCAAAATATATTCTGAATTTTAAAACAGCCATACTTGAAATTTCAGGTTACTTGTTTCTGATTTATTGAACTTATTGCTGAATACTGTGTTTATCCGAAATGTAATTCTCTATAATCGTGCCAGTCAATCCCTTGCCCCGGTCAAAAATAAGACAATTCCCCAACTATCAAAGTATGCAATTTAAGGCGCATTCCTGACAATCTGCAAACCCATTTCTGTTGCTTTTTTCATCATAAAATCGTATGCAGCGTCGTAAGAGTTATCTATTTCACCGTCCAGAATAGCTTCACGGATGCAGTTTTTCAGATCGCCCACTATTTTACAGGGGGAAAGCCCGAATATGTCCATTATTATTTCACCGGTGATGGGTGGTTGCCAGTTGCGGATGCGGTCTTTTGCTTCTACCTCCTTCAATCGCTGGCGCACCAGCTCAAAATTCTCCAGGTAGCGGATCACTTTTTGTTTGTTCTTTGAAGTGATGTCAGCTTCACACAACATCATCAACGCATCTATATCGTCACCTGCATCGAACAGCAATCTGCGGATGGCTGAATCGGTGATATTTTCTTTGGTAAGACTGATCGGCCGCAAATGCAATTCTACCAGTTTTTTTACAAAACGCATTTTTTCATTTTGCGGCAGCTTTAATTTGGTAAACAGGCGGGGCACCATTCTGCCGCCCACTACTTCATGTCCATGAAAAGTCCATCCATGGCCTTTTTCAAACTTTTTGGTAGCAGGCTTAGCAATATCATGCAGCAAAGCAGCCCAACGCAGCCACAGGTCATTGGTGTGCCTGGAAATATTATCCACTACCTGTAAGGTATGGTAAAAATTATCTTTATGGCCCAGGCCATCTATATATTCTGCACCGGTCAGGTCAACCAGTTGAGGAAGAATTATATGCAACAACCCGCTTTGGTACAACAGATCGAGCCCAACTGAAGGTTTGGCGCTTAACAGGATCTTATTCAGTTCTTCGGTAATACGCTCCTGCGAAATAATGCGAATGCGGTCTGCCTGGTCTTTGATGCTTTGAAAAGTGACCGGTGCAATGGTAAAATTCAATTGCGAGGCGAACCGAACGGCCCGCATCATACGCAACGGATCGTCGCTGAAAGTTTGACCGGGATCGAGTGGTGTTTGAATGATCTTGCGTTCCAGATCGAGCACGCCATTAAACGGATCGATGAGTTTGCCATAATCATCTGCGTTCAGGGAAATGGCCATGGCATTGATGGTAAAATCCCTTCTGTCCTGGTCATCTTTTAACGTGCCCGGCACTACTTCGGGATTGCGGCTATGATAGCGGTAACTCTCTTTACGCGCGCCTACAAACTCTATTTCAAGGGCTGACCTTTCGTGCACCTGTTCTTCAGGAGACTCTTCGCTGGTAACAATCAGTACATCCTGCCCATTTCCTTCTTCAATAAGATGTTTATGGGCGACAGCCCCGGGTTCATCTTCATAAAAATGCTTCAGCTTTATTTGGGCGGTGCCAAAATTCTTGAAGAAAGAAACCGATGGTTTGGGTTGGAACCGTTCTGCCACTTTATGCGCCAGCTGAATACCATCACCCACACAAACAATATCGGCATCCTTGGTGGGGCGGCCCAACAATTTATCGCGCACAAAACCACCAATTACATAGGTGGGCATTCGCAGCTCTTCAGCAGCATGCGCTATCTTTTTAAAAACAAACAGTTCCTTATCGTTGCACTTTATATCCATCAAACAACAAATGTATTAATGTTTCGGGCAATAAACTATAAACTATTCAGCAGTTGCGCATTGGTTATCCCATAAGCACATTTGAAATGCCCCAGCGGACACGCGGGCCGGCCGTGTAAGCCGCATGGACGGCACGATAACGGCTCCTGCACTTCTACAATAAAACGCTTGTCTGATAATGGGCCAAACCCGAATGAAGGCAGGGTTGAACAATATACCGCCGTTACCGGCGCATTAACCGACGAAGCAAAATGCATGGGCGCCGAGTCGTTTACATAATTCATGGCGGCGTCTTTCATCAAAGCAGCCGATTGTAAAAAACTAAGCTGGCCGCACAGGTTCACGACGGTGGCTGGTATCTCCGCTGTACGGATCTCTTCCCCCAACGCTGCATCACCAGGCGCACCCAGTAAATAAATGGTATAATTTGCAGGTACGGCTGCAGCAAAGCTGATCCATTTATCTTTCGGGAATTGTTTGGTGAACCAAACCGATGCGGGTGAAATGGTGATATAAGGAAGCTTCCTGTATTGTTGCACCATGGCAGTATCCTGCGCAGATGGATACAAATGCGGATTCACCACTTCCTCATTGGTAAATTCCCTGATCAATTCATTATTGCGGTCAACTTCGTGAATGGGATGATCCACGTCACTGATAACATGTTTTATTTTTTTATCGAACAGCCAGCTTAACGGGTTTTTATCGAACCCGATCTTTTGTCTGGCGCCGGAAAAAGCAGTGAGTATACCGGTAGCGGCAAAACGCTGGATGTTTATTACTTTATCATAGCGGCGTTTACGGATCAGCCTTAACAGCTTCCACAAATTTTTCAGCTTGCCGTTCTTTTTATCCCAGATCAGCACTTCGTGCAGATAGGGATGGTTTTGCAACAGGCCTTCATTGCCTTTTCTTACCAGAAAATCAATTTGCGCATCGGGAAAAAACCGGTGTAGTTTTTCCACGATGCCCGTTGCCAGTACCACGTCACCAATAAAGGCGGTTTGTATTACAAGAAATTTCATTGACTGTTGCTGATTTACTCTCTGATAACGGTTACTGAACCGTCTTTATTCCATTTGATAATTGATGAGGCGGCGTGTGCAGTCGTTTCTTTTTGGCGGTGTTGCACAATGTAATCAACCCCTTGCCAGATCGCCGGTGAAATATCGTGAAAAATAGCCGGCGCGGGATCACCCGATATATTGGCGGAGGTGGATACAATGGGTTTACGGAACCGCTTGATCAAATGTTTGCAAAAATTATCTTTTACAATCCGAATGGCCACTGTACCATCGGCATTGATCACATTATCGGCCAGTCCGATGGCGCCCTCGTAAATGACCGTGGTGGGCTTTTTGACCTTGGCCAGGTAATCGAACACCTGCAGGTCGATATGCGCCACATATTGCATCAGCTCCTTTACATCGGCCAGCAAAATGATCATACTTTTTGCCTCCGGGCGCTGTTTCAGGTTAAAGATGCGGTTAACAGCCGTTGCATTGGTGGCGTCGCAGCCAATGCCCCAGATGGTATCGGTTGGGTAAAGGATCAATCCCCCACCCTGCAATACTTTTAAACAATGATCAACGTCGTGTGCAAAATCCATGGTGCAAATGTAGGGTCAAAATGCCTTTTCCTGAAAAACCACTAAAAAGCCCGGGGTTTTACAACTGATTAATGATCTGTACTGTATGTTTGCAAAAATTTAAAGTAATGCAAGACCTGATACTCGAAGCCTGGAGCAACCGCGAGTTATTAAAAGAAAAAAAATATACCGATGCGGTAAAAGCTGTTATTGAAGAAGTTGACAAGGGCCGTTTGCGTGTGGCCGCGCCCACAGATGGCAAATGGGCAGTGAATGAGTGGGTAAAACAGGCTATTCTGATGTATTTCGGCATTCAGCCTATGCAAACCTGGACCATGGAGCCTTTTGAGTTCTATGACAAAATGCTGCTGAAGAAAAATTATAAAGAGCTGGGCGTACGTGCTGTTCCCCATGCCGTAGCGCGTTATGGCGCCTATGTGGCCAAAAACGTGGTATTGATGCCCTCTTATGTAAATATCGGCGCTTACGTTGACGAAGGCACCATGGTTGACACCTGGGCTACTGTAGGCAGCTGCGCCCAGATTGGCAAAGGCGTGCATTTGAGCGGCGGTGTAGGCATCGGCGGCGTGCTTGAACCTTTGCAGGCTACTCCTGTTATTGTGGAGGATGGTTGTTTCATTGGCAGCCGTTGTATTGTGGTAGAAGGCGTTGTAGTTGAAAAAGAGGCCGTACTGGGCGCCAACGTGGTATTAACACAAAGCACCAAGATCATCGATGTTAGCGGCGATACGCCGGTTGAATACAAGGGACGGGTACCGGCACGCAGCGTGGTAATTCCAGGCACCTATGCTAAAAAATTCCCTGCGGGCGAATACCATGTAAGTTGCGCACTCATCATTGGTCAGCGTAAACCAAGCACTGACCTGAAAACAAGTTTGAATGATGCGCTGAGAGATTTTAATGTATCTGTTTAAGATTTAATATTTGGAAGGGAAAAATCATACTGTTTCACTGGCGGGATTCCTCATTACCATTATAGGCTCCATTTTGTTTTCAACAAAAGCCATTATTGTAAAAGTAGCCTTTGCGCACACCCATATGGATGCCCTCACCCTGCTGATGCTGCGCATGACTTTTTCCCTTCCCTTTTATCTGGCAGCCGTATGGTTTGCCCGGAAAGAAAAGCTGGCGGCCCTCACCGCCCGTCAATGGCTGGGTGTTATTGGGCTTGGTTTATTTGGCTATTACCTCAGCAGCCTTTCTGATTTTATAGGCTTGCAGTATGTTACTGCCGGTCTGGAGCGATTGATCCTTTTTTTGTATCCCACCTTCGCCGTGCTCATCAATGCTTTTATTTTTAAACAACCTGTAGTAAGCACCCAAAAAATAGCCCTGTTGCTTACCTATACGGGCATCGGCATCGCTTATTTGGGCGAATTACACATCGACACCTCGAACCCCCATTTTTTCTGGGGCAGTTTTCTCATCTTTTTATGTTCTATTACCTATAGCGTTTATATCGTTGGCAGCGGCCGCATGATTCCCACTGTTGGTGTTACCCGTTTTACCGCTTATGCCATGCTGGCTTCTACCGCCGGCGTGTTTACGCATTTTGCATTAAACGGCGGCGGCTTGCACGACCTGGAACAAGGCGGTACACCCATTATCTGGTACGGTATTTTACTCGCTACTATAGCTACGGTATTGCCCACGTTTATGATGTCGACCGGAATGAAAAAGATCGGCTCCAACAACGTAGCCATTATTTCGGCTGTTGGTCCGGTTTCTACCATCATTCAGGCACACTTTATCCTGGGCGAAAAGATCTTCACCGCACAGATCGTAGGTACTTTATTTGTAATTATTGGCGTTGTTCTTATAGGTTGGAAGCGGAATTAATAATCCCGGTTCAGACAGTTAGTCCCAGTGTGAACACCTGCTTCTATAATAACCGCATGACTTCTTAACCGGTGTTGTTTCGGTAATCTTTGGCGTTTCTACTTTAGCGGGTGTTTCGGCTTTGGCAGGCGCTACCACTTTTGATATCGCTGCAACTGATTGTTTGTTCTTACTAAATGAAAGCGGAATACCCACGTTGATATTCCAGGCAGCTGAAGAAGATGATAATTGCGTAATAACCAGTTTATTCTCCGTTGGCGTGTTCAGTGTTTCTGTATTCATATTGCCAATGCCTTTAAGGTATTGAATTCCTATCACATACTTATTCACGCTGCCTTTGGCAAATGCCAGGTTAATCCCGGTAATAAAAGCCGATGTCCAGTCACCCGCATTATACTGGTAAACTGTTTCCCCAGACTTCACTGCGGTGGTAATAGCCTGTTCAGGTTTGGGCACAAACGCCATTCCCGCATACGGTTGGATGCGCAGGTTCATCACCGGTTTTTGCGGTACTGTCGCCATTGCCTGCCGCATGCGCGCCGCGGCGCAGGGACTTAAATTAGCAGTGGTTGTTGCTGGTTGTTTGGCTGTTTTTCCCAATGAAATGGGTTTGCTGCTTACCTGATAGCCGGCTTCTAACCGAAGTTTCCAGTTGCCCTGGTCAGCGGTAAATTCTTTGTCGCCGGTTTCAGGATTGGTAAATTCATAAGTTACAAGGGAACGGTTGCTTGCAATACCTACAAATGGGCCATGGACCTTGTTGAAGAGATAATCGGCCCGCACACTTATCTGCGGGGAGATGTTTGGTGAAATTGGATTAATACAGGACGTGTTATTGTACTTCACACAGTTAAAAGCTTGTTCAATACCCACTCTGGGTGAAATGGAGAGTTGGGCATTCGTTGCAAACCCACAGGCAACGAACACCAGGCTGGCTAACGCTGCTTTTCTCATAGCTTAGTATTTTAGTTCTTATAAGGTACACTATATCCTGCACCTGAAAAATTAGAATACATGAGTGGCTTTCGGGTGATAGTAAGTTCCTGAGTTTCTGCCGGTTCACGATTGCCAAAAAAAATTTCTATCAACCCGTCCAATTGGTGCAACCCTGATTGTAGTAAGGGTATAATAATTTATATTCAATAACTTAAAATCAAAAATCATGGATGAATACATGTTGATCTTCAGGCACCAGGACGGGACAAAAATTGCTTCACCGGAACAAATACAGATCTGGATGAAACAGACCATGGATTGGATCGGTGGCATTTCTGCACAGGGAAAATTTGTTGAAGGCAACGGCTTGCCATTTGATGATAGTAAAGTAGTGTGGCACCAGGGCGTTGTTACCGATGGCCCGTTTGGTGAAATTAAAGAAACCATTGGCGGATACATAGTTGTAAAAGCCGGTTCGATAGAGGAAGCAGTTGAATTTGCAAAAGGCTGCCCGGTTTTACAAGGCGATGGCAACAGTGTGGAAGTTAGAAAGATTGCCAAAGGGGATGGCGTACATAAATAACGATCAGTCAATAACCCCGAATGTCCCGATTCATCTGGACATTCGGGTTCCTGATTAATTTGCCTGGCTTTTTGTTATGCAACAACCCGAATTAATACCGCATTTATTCAGAACCGAATACCGCAAGATCATTGCCGTACTTTGCAAACGCTTTGGCTTTGTTGAAATAGAAACAGCCGAGGACATTGCCAGCGACACCTTTATGCTCGCCGCCCAAACCTGGAGTCTGAAAGGCATTCCACCCAACCCGGTTGCCTGGTTATATACCGTTGCAAAGAACAAAGCCAAAAATTTCCTGCATCAACAGGCTACTTTTACCAATAAGATCGTCCCCGCCACATCCACTGCTGAAAACAGTGCAACCATTCCCGAATATGAGATCGATCTGTCACCACAAAACATCAACGACAGCCAGCTGCAAATGATGTTTGCCATTTGTCACCCCACTATTGCAGTTGAAGCGCAGATAGGATTGTCACTTCGCATTTTGTGTGGTTTTGGCATAGAAGAAATCGCAGATGCTTTTTTAACCAATAAAGAAACCATCAACAAACGGCTGTTCAGGGCAAAAGAAAAATTACGCGAAGAAAATATTCCCATTGAATTACCAGGTATTACAGAAATAGACGAGCGGCTCCATTCCGTTCTCGCTACTATTTACTTATTGTTCAGCGAAGGGTATTATTCCATCAGTAATAATAAAACCCTGCGTAAGGAACTATGTTTTGAAGCTATGCGGCTCTGCAACATGCTGGTTGAAAACAAACACACCAACAAACCACCGGTAAATGCCTTGTTATCGCTCATGTGTTTTCATGCCTCCCGGTTTGAAGCACGGATAAACGAACAGGGCGAGCTTATTTTATATGATGAGCAGGATACCAGCCTGTGGGATGCAGACCTCATCAGCAAGGGCAGTTATTTCCTGAACTGTTCCGCCACCGGCAATCAGTTATCTAAATACCACCTCGAAGCAGCCATTGCTTACTGGAGCACGCAAAAAGACGATACCCATGAAAAATGGGAAACCGTTTTACAACTGTATAACCGGTTATTACGGATTGAATATTCTCCCATTGCCGCCCTCAACCGCACCTTTGCCCTCTCAAAAGCCAATGGCAAACAGGAAGCCATTATTGAAGCGGAAAAGCTCCAGCTCACCAGCAATCATTTTTATTATACGTTGTTAGGAGAATTATATAAGGGGATAGATAATGTTAAGGCCAGACTTCATTTTGAAAAGGCGCTTTCTTTAGCCAAAACGAGCACTGATAAAGCGACGATACAGAAGAAAGTTGATCAGTTGACCAGTTGACCAGTTGACGAGTTGACCAGTTGACGAGTTGATGAGTTGATGAGTTGACGAGTTGACCAGGAGGCAAGTTGATAGAGTCAATATAGTTGATAGGGTTGATAGAGGTTGAAAAATTAGCGCCTAATTATTCCATACTTGCCCTGGCCGCGTCGCGGCCCTTTGCCTCTGCCCTTTGCCTTTCACAAATTACTCCCGGCACCAATAATACCTCTACAACCTCCACCAACACAAAACACAACAAGCGCTTACACATTGTATTTATTAGCTATCTGCTGTATGCTTTATTTTATTTAACTTTAGTAAAACCCCAATCCTTAACCGTAAAATAAGTAGGTAGCACAAGTAGGTTTTTCAGAGGTTAATCAGAAAGTCAAGCGTTTAATCTGAAACGCACATTGGAGGAGCCCCGACCATCCGGGGACAATGGTTCAAACAAAACGGGATAAGCAGTCCCGTATTCAACGGGGCTGCTTTATTTTTTCAACAGTTTTTGTTGTAATAACCGGCCTTTGGCGTCCGACACTTCCAGTACATACATGCCCGGCCGGCAACCAGCAGGCATGGTCAAACTAACGGACTGATAACCGGTAGTAAAGGATTGTGCAGACGCATACACTTCCTTTCCATAAAAATCAATCAGTCTGAATTTTACCAGTTCGGCAGTTTTTAACTGCAGCTGCACATTTATTTCTTTATGGAATGGATTGGGATATACCTGCATACCTACCTCTTTAAAACTCAGGAAAATAATACCGGAATAAGTATAACGGCCATTCTGCTGCACGATCTTTAACCGGTAAAACCGGTTGTCTGCAGTGGTATTTACTTTATCAGGAAACTGATAATCGCTCAGCTTATTTCCTTCATGCCGGGCCGTTATTTTACCGGTTGTTTTAAAATGATCGGGCACATCGGCATATTCCAGCTCATAGCAGGCAATATTCTCATTTTCCTGCAACGACCATTTCAACAGCGATTGATTATTGACAAGACTGCCCCTGAAGTTTAAACTGTTTACAGCCAGTACGCCACTGGTATAAAAACAGGTGGCATTCTGACTGCCAGGTTGGGCAGGATCGTCGGAATTAACAAAGATGGTATTGCCATCCCCATCCAGCAACGTGATCCGCGACTGGTTACACACGTACATGTCTGCATTTGCCTTTGCCTTAAAGGTCACCACTATTTTATTGCCGGTACCCGGTTTAACAATCCCGCTTTGTTCACCGGTTGAATTTATAAACTGTCCACCGGTTATCGCAAAAGGCATACCGCCACTCACATCTGCCACGGCCACACCATTCATAGCTGTTGAATTAGGAATGTAAACAGTAGCAGATGGAACAGAATCAAATAATTTAACGCCAGACGCATTTATATTACCGTTATTGGTCACTTCAATGGAGTATTCCACCGTATCGCCGCCCACTACAAACGGCACCCCACGCGTATTGCGATACGTTTTATTAGCGATCAAAGCCGGCGATAACACCGGGAATCCACAACTGGTAAAATCGCCGCTGGTCCATACATTACTGGTAGCGCCGCCGGTTATAGAAGAGCCCCCCATGGTAGCCAGGTTCACTTTATAAACATCCTGGTACGAACCGCCAATGTATACATTCCCCGCCGGGTCAATCGCAATTGAATTGGAACTACTGGCGGGTGAAGGATTGATGCTTCCTAAAAACGTAGTAACCCGGGTGGCCGGGTTTATCTTGTACAGTTTACTGCTATTGGCTATCAAATATAATTTTCCGGAACCATCCCCAAAGAGATCGCCGCCCGTTTCCCCCAGCACATCATTGGCGCCATTTACAGCATCATTGATCAACGGACCCAATTGGGTTATCACCGGTAACCCGGTAACAGTACTTACAGAAAATTAAATAAGGTCGTCGCCATGTGAGGTAACTGCATAGCCATAGCCATCAGAAGCAAAGGCCATTCGGTTAATGCTGTACGACACGTTTGGTTCAAGCGGGTAGCCGGTAAATTGTCGGGCGCAAACGGGGGAAGCATTCAGATCAAC
The DNA here is from genome assembly GCA_021154515.1 of Niastella sp. GTDB lineage: Bacteria > Bacteroidota > Bacteroidia > Chitinophagales > Chitinophagaceae > Niastella. Next base: position 19,732 of record JAJKIL010000074.1, read on the forward strand.
ATAACAAAGGTCCTGGGCGGGATTGGATGCGTAATTATTTACAAAGTAAATGCGATTGGTAGTTTTGTCATAGGCAATGGCAGCTACATAATCCATGAGGCGACTTGCAATGATGGCGCCGGAAACGGCATCAAAACAAGGGCCGTTCTCCCCATCATACAAAATGGGTCCGCCTTCGCCATTGCTTTTATCGAGCGTTTTTATAAACCGGTAATAAAAGCCATTACCAGGTGAATTTTCAGGCGCGATGGTTGTGCACTGGTACACAACCGAACAGGCGGCATCTGCCGTAATGTTAGTAAAAACAGTATTGGTGCCCTGGGTAAAATTGATGAAATTATAAATACCCTGCAGGGTGGCATAATTACTTATACTGCCACCATTAGCCGTAACTTTTATCCGGAAGGTAATGGTAGCGCTCACGTTAGGCGCCAGGATACCAGCCCCAAACGATGGTGAATTTATTAATCCACCGGTTATCGCAAACGGCATGGCGCCGCTTACATCTGCTGCGGAGATCCCGTTCATGGTGGTAGACCCCATTACATACGACACACCCGCCGGAATATTATCGAATAGCGTAGCACTGGTAATATTCAATGCCGACAGGTTGGTAACAATGATGGTATACTGTAGTACATCGCCCTGTGACGCAGTAGTGCCATCACCGGTGGTAGTTATATTTGCAACAGATTTGCTGCTATTCAGCGTTTGCGCCTGTATATTATACGCAATGCCCAGCAAAAGCAGCAATAATGGTATACGCAGAGTTGAATTCGTGTAGAATTGTTTACTCATAGGTTATGGATTATACTGCTTAAAAATAGAAATTCGATCGCAGTACTTCCAGTGCAGGATATATTATTTGACCGCAATCAACAATTGCATGCAGCGGGCGTTAGGACAATGTATATCAATACATAAAACTACTTATTGAAACCCGTCATTTTTTAGTAACATACCCAGATGAGTGTGTACCTGGTTGACTAAGATCAAAACCCATCTAACGCCAACATTAAATAATATGCTATTCAATATTCATATTGAAATATTTACTAACTTACAAGAACCCCAAAACAGCGAATATCCTTCCGGAAATGATTATTGAAAAACCAGCATATGTCCACCTCCCCTGGAAAACGATTAACTCTCTTATGAATATCTCATTGGTTTGAGAAATGATTAGCAGTTCGGGATACCGGAAGTCCGGCTATCATAAGATCAGCCATGCTCACGCTACCTATTAATTCAGTCCCTAATCCCTTTTTACTTACGCGAGTCCCGTTTTTAATCAACGGTTAACTGATTTGTATCAATCCGTACCCCTCTTTTACTTTATAAATATCAGAAGAAAAAGAAACATACCTAAGCGATAGCGACATATAACTAACTCGCTACAAAGGGTTGCCGTTGTATAAGTTTATCGAGTGTGGATTTAAATTCTTCAATGGAGGTTTGATCGGGTATGATAATATCAGCACCTGAAGGCGTTTTATTTTCAACCGGCCCTGTTTGCATGGAGTAGATCACGATCTTCATATGGGGACAGGAAGACCGCAACATTTTTATTGTTTCGTATCCTGTTTTTTTACGCGCATTAAATTCAAGCAGGCATACATCCGGAACATTTTCCTTTGTTAACCGGTCTATCAGTTCCTTCCCATCTCCCACCTGCAGGGTTATTGAATAATCAAAACCTGCTAAATAACTGGAAATGCATTCGCGCATTAAAGGATGACTGTCGATAAGGGCAATTTTAGCCGTACCGGTGTTGCTCATATTACATCGAAGGTTTAGTCTGTGGTAATGTAAAGGTAAGTCAACCATCAACCGATATCCGGTTTCCTGTTACCGTTAATCATAATCTGGCCAAAATTCCTAAAACACCCCTAAGCATAAATACGTAGTAAAAAGACCTTACATAAATTTTTCCGTTCATACAACCCGTGATTTTACGGTTTTCGTAAATGGTTTTCCTGATTGCGCTCCCCGTTTAGTTGACCTACAGGTACTTTCGCGGCGATAAAACCAAGCAAAGCCCGCGAAACGTTTATGAACAAATCTGTATTATTGGTGCTTCTGGGTAGTAGCATTGTTGTACCTGCAATGGCGCAGGATACGCTAAAAACTACCCATAAACAACTAAAGCAAGTGGTGGTAACCGGTAAAAGCGATCTGCGCGCAACAAAAGAACAGGCCTATACCGTTACCACCATCGATGCCACCCGCCTGCATAACACCACAAGAGACATTAACCAGGTGCTTAACCGCACTACCGGCGTAAAGGTCAGGGAAGAAGGCGGCCTGGGTTCCAACTATTCTTTTTCCCTCAATGGTTTTACCGGTAAACAGGTGAAATTTTTTTTAGATGGCATGCCCATGGATAATTTCGGTTCATCCCTGTCTCTGAACAATCTGCCCGTGAACATGGCCGAAAGAATAGAAGTATACAAAGGCGTGGTGCCCGTGTTCCTGGGGTCCGATGCATTGGGCGGCGCAGTAAACGTGGTGACCAACCAGAAAATAAAAAAGTACCTGGATGCTTCGTATAGTTACGGCTCCTTTAATACACACCGCGCCTCCATAAACTCCCGTTATACTACCGGCAAGGGATTTACCATCAACCTTAATGGTTTTTATAATTACAGCGATAACAATTACAGGATCGATGTACAGATCCCCGATCCGCAAACCGGTATATATGGTAATTCCATAAAAATAAAACGCTTCCACGATGCCTATCATTCATCGATGGGTCAGGTGGAAGCCGGGTTTGTAAACAAGAAATTTGCCGACAAATTGTTGTTCGGGTTAATTGTTTCGGAAAACAGAAAGGAAGTGCAAACCGGGATGAATATGGACCTCGTGTCAGGCCAGGTATTCAACACCAGCCAGTCGCTCATTCCTACTTTCAAATACAAGAAAGAAAATTTCTTTCTTCCCGGGCTCACTGTAACGGCTAACGCCAATATGAGCTTTGTAAGATCGGGTATTACCGATACCAGTTCGCGCCTGTATGACTGGTTCGGGAATTATACGGTGAAAACATTTGGCAGCAACTCAGGCGAGATCTCTTATTACAAAACAAAATTCCGCTTTAACGACCGCAATGCGCTGGCCTCCGTTAACCTGAGTCATGAGTTGAACAGGAACCATAGCTTCAGTATCAACCACAACTACGCCTATGCCCGACGTAAGGGCAATGACCCGATAGCCATCGACCCCATTCCCTTTGACATTCCCAATACATTGTCGAAAAACATAACCGGGCTGGCCTATAAA
>JAJKIL010000075.1 GCA_021154515.1 Niastella sp.
GGGTTGATAAAGGGAATTACCACATACAAGTTTGTTAGTTCTTTAGTTTTTGAGTTATTGAGTTCATCCGGGGGCGCGAACTCTTTCTCCGCCTGCTGGCGGATTCACGTTTCACGAAGTGAGCCTTGAATTTCGCAAACCCATTGCCGATTGCCGATTCACGATTGCCGATTTATGCGGTATAGAAAATAATTTCCGTCTATAATTTTTTACTACTTTACCTGCGATAAATGAAAAAAACCTTTTTCTGCATCGATGCACATACTTGCGGCAACCCGGTACGACTGGTAGCCGGTGGAGGCCCCGTACTGGAAGGAACAAACATGAGTGAGAAACGCCAGCATTTCCTGAAAGAATATGACTGGATCCGCAAAGGATTGATGTTTGAACCCCGCGGCCACGATATGATGAGTGGCAGCATCCTGTACCCGGCGCACGATCCGCAGAATGATATTGCTGTACTGTTCATTGAAACAAGTGGTTGTTTACCTATGTGCGGTCATGGCACTATTGGCACCATTACCATTGCTATTGAAGAAGGATTGATAGCGCCCAAAGTACCGGGCGCCGTTCGCCTGGAAACTCCGGCCGGTCTGGTAATGATCAATTACAAACAGGAAGGCAAAAAAGTAAAAAGCGTAAAGCTTACCAATGTGCCGGCCTACCTGGCTGCAGAGGGGTTAACAGTAACATCGCCCGATCTGGGCGAGCTTACCATTGACGTAGCTTATGGCGGGAACTTTTATGCCATTGTAGATGTGCAGCCCAATTTCAAAGGACTGGAACATTATGGCGCCGATCAGCTGATCGCCTGGGCGCGGGAATTACGCAAACGAATAAACGCGCAATACCAGTTTGTACATCCGGAGAACCCGACCATCAATGGTTGTTCGCATATTTTATGGACAGGCGCCGTGATGGATAAAAACGCTACCGCCCGCAATGCGGTGTTTTATGGCGATAAAGCCATCGACCGCTCGCCCTGCGGAACCGGTACATCTGCCCGGATGGCTCAATGGTATGCCAAGGGAAAATTGAAAAAGGGCGATGCCTTTGTGCATGAAAGCATTATTGGGTCGCAGTTTGTGGGCCGGATTGAAGAAGAAACAACGGTTGCCGGTAAACCGGCTATCCGCCCCAGTATAGAAGGTTGGGCGAAGATCTATGGCTATAATACGATCTCAATAGACCCTGATGATGACCCGTATGCATATGGGTTTCAGGTGTTGTAGGCAATTGCCAATTACTTGTTCAGATATCAGAAGATACAACCAAACAAACACATGAGTAAACAGGTTACTATTATAGGCGGTGGCATTATTGGTCTCTGCTGTGCTTATTACTTGCAAAAAGAAGGATATGACATTACGGTTATAGAAAAGGGCGACCTTACCGATGGAACCTCTTTTGGCAATGCCGGTTATGTATCACCCAGCCATTTTACCCCCCTGGCATCACCCGGTATAGTAGCACAAGGTCTGCGTTGGATGCTTAGTTCTACCAGTCCGTTTTATATAAAGCCCCGCCTCAACCTCGATCTCATCAAATGGCTAATGACCTTCTGGAAACAGGCGAATGCACAAACTTTACATAAGAATATTCCGCCGTTAAATGATCTCCTGCACCTCAGCCGCGATTTAACAAGCGATATAAAGAACGACATTGGCAATCATTTCCGCATGGCGGAAGTAGGTTGCTTTATGCTGTATAAATCAGCTGCTACTGAAAAGCATGAAATAGAACTGGCCAAAGAAGCAGCCCAACTGAATATAGATACAAAGATCTTCAGTGCACAGGAAGTACAGGCCATGGAGCCCGATGTTCAGGTTGATGTAAGGGGAGGGGTGTTATATCCCATCGACTGCCACCTGCACCCTGGTGATTTTATGCGCACGCTGAAAACACATCTGCAAAAAGCAGGGGTAAAACTGCAATTGAACACCACGGTAACCGGTTTTGAGAAAAAAGGCAATACTGTTACGGCCGTAATAACCAACCAGGGCAAATTCGACTGTTCACAACTGGTGCTGGCCAGCGGAAGCTGGTTGCCGGTAGTAAGCGAAAAGTTAGGGGTATCCCTGTTATTACAAGCCGGCAAGGGTTATAGCATGACGTATGAGAACGTACCACGCAACCTGCGTTACCCGGCCATCCTGGTCGATAAAAGAGTGGCCATGACGCCTATGGGCGCTGATCTGCGGATGGGTGGCACTATGGAAATAAGCGGGCTCAATTCCCCCGTGCTGGAAAAGCGCGCCCAGGCCATCTATAACGGCGCTAAAGCCTATTACCCCGATCTGGCATTAGATATGATGCCTAAAGAAAAGATCTGGTATGGGTTACGTCCGCTCACGCCTGATGGGCTGCCCTATATAGGCCATCACAGTAAATATGCGAACCTGGTGATCGCTGGCGGCCACGCCATGCTGGGGGTATCCCTGGCGGCGGCAACGGGAAAGTTAGTTGAGGAGCTTATAGGTAAAAAGATGACTTCTATTGATGTAGTTGCATTCAGCCCGGAAAGGTTCTGATAGTGTAGCGTTATTTAGTTCGTAAGTTATTGAGTTAGTGGGTTCCGGAAAAACTTACAAACCCAGTAACTTAATAACTTATAAACTATATTTATGGCAAATTGATTTAGTGCCGGTAAAACCAGATCTCACCGCAAAAAATATCCCTGTCATTAATTGCCTGCGTGGAATTGCGGCATCTATGGTTTGCTTTTTTCATTTCGTTTCACCAGGCTATATCCATAATGCTGACCTCGTACAGATTTTCAGGATTGGTAAAGCCGGGGTTTTTATATTTTTTGTGATCTCAGGAGTCGTGATCCCACTTTCAATGATCCGGGGTGGATATGGGTATCGCAATTGGGGAAAATTTATGTTGAAACGGCTGGCAAGGATAGAACCACCGTACCTGGCATGTATTGTTTTGGCGCTTATCTATTTTCAGCTCAGAACGCTTGTTCCTACTTCAGCCGATGTTGATCAAATGCCTGCAACCAGAGATCTCCTCCTTCACGTGGGTTACCTGGTGCCGTTTTTCCATGGCCGTTGGGCATTAGGCATCTTCTGGACGTTATCTGTGGAATTTCAATATTATATTCTATTGTCGCTGCTGCTGCCTTTGTTGTTGACTGGTATTAAGGCCTATCGGTATTGCTTTTATTTGATCTTTTTATTCAGCCCTTTCTTACTGCCAGACTATAAATTCTTCCCGGTACATGCCCCTTTTTTTCTCATTGGCATACTTTATACTTTTTGGCAAACGAATATTATTGAAAGCAGGGAGTGTTTTATTGTAACGTTGCTCTGCCTAACGGTTGCTGTAATGGTCGCGCCAATAAGTTACGCTATAGCTGCATTATTTACTATCCTGGTCATCAATTTTCTGCCTGCCTTTACCAATAGCGCACTGAATTTCCTGGGAAAAATATCTTACTCGCTGTACCTGCTTCACCCTATAACCGGCAAAGCATTCATCAATGTATTATCGCATACATTCAACGCCGGGTACCAAATTGTTATACTGGTTATAGCCGGCTATATAATCTCAGTAATTTCAGCATATGTATTTTATAAAATTGTTGAAAAACCAGCTCAACGACTGTCTGGAAAAATAAAATATTATCGCACCTTTATAACCTTTAAAAAACAAGACATATGAAAAAAATAGCCATTGCCGTTTCTATACTTATGGGGGCTGGTACAGTTGCCTTTTCCCAGGAACATCAACTCGTTAAAAAATGGGAAACAGATACGCTGTTGAAGGTACCTGAATCGGCCTTGTATGACGCAGAGAATAAGATCATATATGTTACCAACATAGACGGACAGCCCTGGGAAAAAGACAATAAAGGCTCTGTGGGCAAAGTGGGGCTCGATGGCAAGATCATTACCGTTGACTGGGTAAGCGGCTTTAATGCACCCAAGGGAATGGGGTTATATAAAAACAATCTGTATGTAGCCGACGTTGACAAAGTAGGCGTTATCGATATCAAAAAAGGCGTACTCACCCAAACCATTCCGGTTACAGGCGCCGAAGGCCTGAACGACCTTACGGTTGATAAAAAAGGCGTGATCTACGTTTCAGACTCCAAAACCAAAAAGATCCACCGCATCGAGAACGGACAGGTAACCACCTGGCTTGAGAACCTGAAAGGCCCTAATGGAGTGTTAATTGATGGCGACAACCTGTATATCCTGGATGCCGGCGGTTTATATAAAGTAGAAAAAGATAAAGCCCTTACCAAACTGGCCGATGGCATGGAAGCCAGCACCGATGGACTGGAACATGTTACAGGGAAAGATTATATCGTAAGCTGCTGGATTGGAACAGTGTATTATGTAAAGGGAGATGGCACCAAACAACTCCTGCTCGATACGCGTGAACAAAAATCCAATACGGCCGATATTGGCTACGATGCCAAAAACAGGATCGTGTATGTTCCCACCTTCTTTAAAAATAAAATAGTGGCGTATGAACTAAAGTAGCAATGGAACGTTAAAATTGACGATCAGTTATGGCAAACGTGCAGTTGATAGTACTTTTATGTTCGCATTCGCTTAATTATGGATTGTAATTCTACTAATTTATCATTTGAACAGACCGGTTACTTTTCTAAGATCATTATAGATTATTTGAACCAGTCGCCCTCCTTACTGCCTTTTTATAAGCATCCGGTATCGTTGGAAGGGATAAAGGCCGCCATAGAGGCCAGGGAATCCGTGCAACCCGACCGTCAGTTACTGGTGAAAGAACTACAGCAGCAATACGTGGGGGTGCACACATCTAGCCAGGTTCAGCAGAACATTAAACAACTGCTGCAACCCAATACGTTCACCATTACTACAGCGCACCAGCCGGCCATTTTTACCGGCCACCTGTATTTCATTTATAAAATAGTACATGTTATAAAACTGGCCGACCGGTTAAAAAAGGAATTTCCCGATAAACATTTTGTACCCGTTTTCTGGATGGGCAGCGAAGATGCGGACCTCGATGAACTGGGCCATGTTTACCTGGGCGGCGAAAAACTGGTTTGGGACACCAAACAAACCGGGGCGGTTGGCCGCATGACCACTAAAGGGCTCGATAAACTGATCCATCGCATTGATGGCGAATTATCGGTTCAACCCCATGGAAAAGAATTGATACAACTGCTGCGCGACTGTTATTTACAAAGCCTGGATATACAGATAGCCACTTTTAAACTGATCAATGCATTATTTGCAGAATATGGGTTGATAGTGATACTGCCCGATAATGCGAACCTGAAGAAAGTGATGGAACCGGTTTTTCGGGAAGACCTGCTGCAACAAACACCCGCCGGTATTGTAGGTAAAACCATTGAACAGCTTTCGCAGGAACATAAAGTACAGGCATCACCGCGGCCTATTAATTTATTCTACCTGAAGGATGGTATCCGCGAGTTGATTGAATTAAAAGATGGCCAATACAAAGTAAGGAACACCACTGTTAATTTTTCTCAGGAAGCAATACTGACCGAACTGGGTAACCATCCTGAACGGTTCAGTCCGAATGTGATCTTACGGGGATTGTACCAGGAAACGGTATTGCCCAATATTGCGTTTATTGGTGGCGGTGGCGAAACGGCTTACTGGCTGGAATTAAAAGGCCTGTTTGACCATTACCAGGTGCCATTTCCCATGCTGGTGTTGCGTAATTCGTTTTTGATAGTGGAAAAGAAGTGGCAGGAAAAGATCCAGAAACTGGGTTTGCAATCGAAAGACTTTTTTCAATCGGAAAATCAGTTGTTAACTCAACTGGTATCGCGCCACAAGAATGGAGAGTTGAAATTAAAGCATGAACTGGAAGCTGCCATGCACGTATATGAGCAGTTAAAAAATAAAACAGCGGCCATCGATCAATCGCTGACCCAGCACGTAGAAGCACTACAGGCCCGCACGCTGAAGCCTTTGCAGGAACTGGAAAAGAAATTACTGCGCGCTGAAAAAAGAAAATACGAAGCCGAGCAGCGACAGATACAGGCTATCAGAACAGCCATCTTCCCGCGCAATGGCTTGCAGGAACGGGTTGATAACTTTATGCCCTGGTTTGCCTTGTGGGGTCAGGAATTCATTCAAAAAGTATATGAACACTCGCCCACGTTAGAGCAGGAATTCATTATTCTGGAAGAAAATTAAAGCGACACTTATAAAAGTAAAAACCCCGATGAATATCATCGGGGTTTTTCTATTTGTAATAAGATGATTATTCTTTAACGCGTACGGCGAAGATGCCATTTTTACGAGCGGCTTTGTTATCGGCCAGCAGGTATAATTTCACCCGGCTGCTTTTATCCGTCCTGATACAAACCGACTGCATATTGAACCCGGCAAAACCCTCGTCTGCCTCACTTAAATGAAACAGGGAATTTACCTTCATTTTTTTACGCACCACTTTGCGTGAAGCGTTTTCAATAACGGCCAGGTAACTATCGCCTGTAGTCTGATGATCTTTATCACCACTTTCAGACAGTAAGCTTACTACCAGCCAGTCGTTTTTATACGAATAGGCGAGTCCTGATAAACCAACCACCTGTTTAGGCGTTTGCGGCAGATCAAAACTTACGGTAGTGATCTCAGCTTTTTCCTGGTTCTTCCAGAAATCAGCATCGGTTACAATGATGTGTTTTTCAGGAGCTGTTTTGTGGTCGCGGTTACACAAAATGAGTTTGCCCAGTACAATGGCGGCCGACTCAATATTGATTACGCTTACGGTTTCTTTCAACCGGTTATAGAAAACGGAAATATCGTATTCTTCCTTGGTGAGATCATCCAGGTTAACCAGGATGGCTTTGTGGTGTTGGTCTTTTACATCGAAACCCATTACCAGCAGGCGGGGAATACTATTCACCACTACGATGGTAGTTGCTTCAAAATCGGATCTTGTCCCGGCCAGTAATTTGGGATCATCGTACCCCAGCAGGCGATGCTTGGCCTGAACCTGCCACTTTTTGAGGACAACAAGGTCACTGGCATCATCATCAACCAGGTATAGGGTTTCATTAAAAAATTCAACATTTGAGCCAATGGGCAAATCCGGAACTTCTCTGTAGTCGAGCAATTTGAGTTTCATACCGCGCGCAAATTACAAGGATGGAATATATCTGCCTAATCAAATTTGTTTTCCCACCCTTGTTTTTTTAGATTTTCGATCTTTACCAATACCTCTTCTTCCAGTTTCTTCTTGTAGGCAGCTACCTGATCCCCAATATGTTCATCAAATGACCCTATAATGGAGGCGGCCAGAATACCAGCGTTTTTAGCAGCATTCAGCGCTACTGTAGCAACCGGTATGCCATTGGGCATTTGTAGAATTGATAATACAGAATCCCAGCCATCTATTGAATTGGAAGATTTAATAGGCACTCCGATCACCGGCAATGGCGTAAGGGAAGCTACCATTCCCGGCAAATGGGCGGCGCCGCCTGCCCCGGCAATAATCACTTTCAAACCCCGCCCGCGGGCCTTTGTAGCATATTCCACCATCCGCATGGGTGTACGATGTGCGCTCACCACCGTTAATTCAAAAGGAATACCCAGCCCCTTCAACACTTCTGCCGCTGCCTGCATAACAGGCAGATCGCTATCGCTGCCCATAATTATTCCAACCTTTGGATCCATATTAAGAGTAAGTTATATGGCAAAGAAAAGAAAATATTTGCGCACCCGCAAAGGCCGGTAATAACAGTACCTACTTCAACAGATCGCCTTTTAACCGTAACAATTCCGTTTCGGCCATCTTGGTATTGTATTTTGCGGTAATAAGCCGGATATAAGCGTCCTGCTGACTCTTTTGCGCCTCGCGTAATTCAAGCGAAGTGGTTACCCCTTGTTTTAACCGCTGCAGCGCAATATTTACGTTCTCGTCGGCCAGCAAAATGTTGTCGTATTCTATATCGAGCAGTTTCTTCTGCAATTCGTAGTCTTTGAAAGAATTGCTGATGCCTACATCTACCAGGGAGCGTTGTTTTTCGTAATTCACTTCCTGGTACTGCACATTCAGTTGCGCCTGCCTTATCAAACGGCGGGTATTCAATCCGTTCAAAATAGGTACATTCAGTCCAAGCCCGTAGTTAAACCCCCTGTTCTGGTTATAGAACGGCTGGTTCTGATTCACCACCACGCTGTTATTGGTTTTGGAAAAGTTGTAGGCAGAATTGAAGGAAAGGGTAGGCCACAAACCGGCTTTTTGTTCTTTTACGGAAAGATTGGCTACTTCGATGCTCTTTTTAGCAGCCAGCAGCATTGGATTTGACCTCTCATATTGCTGGGCAAATTCCCCATATTGCAACGAGGTGTTAAGCGGAATACTGTCTTCCACCTCGTATACAGAGCCTTGTTTAAAGCCAATCAATTGGTTTAACTGGTCACGCAACTGGGCCAGTATCGATTGTTGCGTTAACTGAAGCGTTTTTTGCGCATTGAAGTCAACCCTGGCTTGCAACAGTTCGGGTTTGCTGCCCAAACCCACCGATAATTTCTTATCGGCCAACTGAACGCGTTCTACATACACCGTATCCTGATTTTCAAGCGCTCTTAATAATTCTTTCTGGCGAACAATGCCATAGTA
>JAJKIL010000076.1 GCA_021154515.1 Niastella sp.
ATGGAAGAAACCATCAGCGGCGGCAGAAAAGAAAAGAACTATCGTCCCACCATCAACAGCTATATGTATGGCAACGCCATCGCATTGGCCAACATGGAAAAAATGAAGGGTGATAAAGCCAAAGCCGGTCTGTATACGGCCAAAGCAGATACGCTTAAAAGGTTAATTCAACAATTACTCTGGAACCCGGCAGACACCTTTTTTGAAACCCGTAAACAGGCAGATACACTCGCCAATGTGCGGGAAGAAGTAGGATTTATTCCCTGGTATTTCAATTTGCCCGATGCCGGCTATGAAGTCGCCTGGAAAAAGGTAAAAGAAGAAAAAACCTTCTGTGCGCCTTTTGGCATAACTACCGCCGACAGAAGCGATCCTCGGTTCCGTAAACGTGGCTGTTGTGCTTGTGAGTGGGATGGCGCCGTTTGGCCTTACGCCACTGCACAAACTATGACCGCCATGGCCAACTTAATGAATAATTATCAGCAAACGGTGGTGGATGATTCCCTGTATTTTCGCCTGATGGAGACGTATGTGGAATCGCAATACCGCCGCGGTCGTCCATACATAGGCGAATACCTCGACGAAACACATGGATATTGGTTAAAAGACGACCAGGAACGCAGCCGGTATTACAACCACAGCACCTTTAACGACCTGATGATAACCGGGTTGGCAGGTTTACGGCCTCGTAATGACAATAAGATAGAAGTAAATCCGTTGATCCCGGAAAATAAATGGCCCTGGTTTTGTGTCGACAATGTACCGTACCATGGCAAACTGGTGACCATCATCTGGGATAAAGACGGAACAAAATATAAAAAAGGCAGGGGACTGAGTGTTTGGGTAAATGGAAAGAAAGTAGTGTCAGCCGAACGTTTGCAAAAAGTAACAGGAAATCTTGAATAGTAAAAATGGAAATGAAACCGACTATAAAAACTAATTTGTTGAAAGTGCTTGCTTTCGCTTTTGGCTTACAGCTTACAGCTTTCAGCTCCCTTCATGCCCAACAAACGGAGATCCAGTATCTGTCGGGTACCGGCAGCGATAAAACCGTTAACTGGCAATTCTTTTGTACGGCCGGTCGCAATTCTGGTAAATGGACAACCATTGCAGTGCCAGGTAACTGGGAAGTGCAGGGGTTTGGAAAATATAACTACGGACACGATAAAGATTCGGTTCGCGGTAAAGAACAGGGTTTATATAAATACAATTTCAACGTGCCCGCCAACTGGCAGGGCAAAACCATCAATATAGTTTTCGAAGGTTCCATGACCGATACCGAAGTAAAGATCAATGGTAAATCGGCCGGGGCAACCCACCAGGGTTCTTTTTACAGTTTCTCCTATGACATTACGAAGCTGTTGAAGTTTGGTAAAAAGAACCTGTTGGAAGTAACAGTAAGTAAGCACTCGGCCAATGAATCGGTAAACTGGGCCGAACGCCACGGTGATTACTGGATCTTTGGCGGCATCTTCAGACCCGTGTTTTTACAGGCGCTGCCTGTTGAGCATATTGCGCAGGTTGCTGTCGATGGAAAGGCAAGCGGTGCTTTTACTGCCAACGTAAAAGTAGCGGCTGTTGCACAGGCAGATGAAGTAAGCGCACAGCTGTTCACTATGGATGGCAAAAAAGTAGGCGAGGCTTTTTCTGCAAAAATAAAATCGGGCGATACCCTCGCTACATTAAAAACAAGCGTGGCTTCTCCTGCAACCTGGACACCCGAGTTTCCCAACCGCTACAAAGTTGAATTCACCCTGCTGGCAAAAGGAAAACCAGTTCATACTTTACAGGAGAAATTCGGTTTCCGGACCATTGAAGTACGCGAACGCGATGGCATTTACCTCAATGGAGTGAAAGTGAAATTCAAAGGCGTGTGCCGCCACTCGTTCTGGCCAACTACGGCCAGGGCCATGAATGAAACCCGCAGCATCGAAGATGTGCTGATGATGAAAGATATGAACATGAACGCGGTGCGGATGTCGCATTACCCGCCCGATGCACACTTCCTGAATGCCTGTGACTCGTTAGGTTTAATGGTGCTTGACGAATTGTGCGGCTGGCACAAAGCATACGATACCCAGGTGGGCAGCATACTGGCGCAGGAAATGATCGTGCATGATGTGAATCATGATTCCATCGTTATTTGGGACAATGGTAACGAAGGTGGTAGTAATGCTGAGCTGGACCACTGGTTCGATGAGCTGGATATTCAACACCGGCCGCTGATCCATCCCTGGCAGGTGTTCCGGGAGTTCGATACCCAACACTATATCAACTACGATTACGGTAATGAAACCCACCTGCATGGTCATCAGATCGTATTCCCGACAGAATTTCTGCATGGTTTGTATGATGGCGGTTTAGGCGCCGGCCTGGAAGATTACTGGGAACTGATGTGGCATCATCCCCGCTCAGCCGGTGGTTTTCGGTGGGTATTTGCAGATGAAGGCGTTATCAGAAAAGACAAAAACGACAGCCTCGACACCGATGGCAACCACGCACCTGATGGAATTGTTGGTCCCTACCACGAAAAAGAAGGCAGCTATTATACCATTAAAGAAGTATGGGCGCCCGTTCATTTCGAGTTAAAAGATATTACCCCTGCTTTCACCGGACAATTCAAGGTAGAGAACAGGTATCATTTCACCAACCTGAATCAATGTCGCTTTACGTTTAAGTTAGCATCCTTGCAAAACGGCAGCAAAGACAGCGTTGCAGGCACCGTGAATGTTCCTGACATTGCGCCTGGTACAAGCGGCGCTATCACCTGCAACCTGCCGGCCAACTGGCAACAGTACAGCGTGATCTATGTAACAGCTTACGATGTAACCGGTCATGAAATTTATACCTGGAGCTGGCCCATTAAACTGCCGGCAGCAGTGGCGAAAAATATAATCAAGCTGGAAGGCAATGCCACGGTTAATGTTTCAGAAAAAGATTCTTTGATCATCGCCACTGCTGGTGATGTAACCGTAACGTTCAATAAAAGGACCGGGTTGTTACAAACCGTACAAAATGGCAAAGGCGCCATTCCTTTAAGCAATGGTCCTTTATTATGCGAAGGCGAAACCGGCTTTGTAAAATGGAACACCCGCAAGGAAGGAAACAACCAGGTCATCGCAGCGGAGTTTCAAAAGAAAAGTCTTTGCCAGTTACTGGAGTGGACCGTATTCCCTTCAGGCTGGGTGAAAATGCAGGTAAAGTATTTCCCGAAAGATTATGAAACCTCATTGGTAGGTATCAACTTCTCATTCCCCGAAAGTATTGTGAAGTCAATACAGTGGATGGGTTCCGGACCTTACCGTGTTTGGAAAAACCGCATGAAAGGCGGCACGCTGAACGTTTGGAACAAAGACTACAACAATACTTCTACCGGTGAAGGCAAACTGATCTATCCAGAATTCAAAGGATATTACTCCAACCTGTACTGGATGAAGTTGAACACCACCGGACAACCGCTGACTGTAGTGTGTGCCAATGAAGATGTTTTTTTACGGTTGTTCACGCCGAAGTTTTCGGTTACCCCATTCAATACAGCACCCGCGTTTCCCGATGGCGATCTGTCGTTCATGCATGGTATCTCGCCCATTGGCACCAAATCGCAAAAAGCGGAGAATATGGGCCCCATGGGAAAAAAGCATATGTTCTATGATTATGGTAAAGACCCGATGTATGCTAAGGATATAACTTTGTTCTTTAACTTCTCGGGTAAGGAGTAGAGAGTTGACCAGTTAACCAGTTGACGAGTTGATCAGGAGATACAGGTTGATAGAGTTGATAAGGTTGATAGAGTTGATAATGGAAAGGCAAAGGAAGAAGAAAAATTGAAAATAAGAAATTGAGAAAGATGAATTTTATCGCGAGGCTGTATTTCCCCTCCCCCACCGGGGGAGGCCGGGAGGGGGCCAGATTTCTTTTAACAGGCATGCTGCTGATTTTATCAGCAGCATCGTCCGTTAAGGCACAGCTTACAGCCCGGCATCTCCGTTGTGAAATGTTGAACAATCCTGCCGGTATCGATGTAACGCAACCACGGCTCAGCTGGCAGTTGTTCGGCAAGGTTCGCAATACTCAACAGGTCGCTTACCAGGTACTGGTAGCCTCAACACCTGAGAAACTCGCCAAACAGGAAGGCGATATCTGGAACTCGGGTAAAGTGAGTTCCAACCAATCCATTCATGTAGCATACAAAGGCAAAGCGCTGGCAAGTCGTACCGCCTGTTACTGGAAAGTAAAAGTGTATACCAACAAAGGCGAAACAGGCTGGAGCCAACCCGCTACCTGGAGCATGGGGTTGTTAACGCCGGGCGACTGGAAAGCCCAATGGATCGGATTGGATAAAGCCATGCCCTGGGACAGTGTTTCCCAGTACTCACGTCTATCTGCACGTTATTTCCTGAAAACGTTTACACAGCAATTAGCAGTTAAGAAGGCTACGGTATATGTTTCCGGTCTTGGATTGTATGAACTGTTCATAAACGGGCAGCGGATCGGCGATGCAGTGATGGCGCCCGGTGCTACCAACTTCACCAAATCTGTTCTTTACAATACTTACGATGTAACAAAACAATTGCAGCAGGGGAACAACGCTATTGCCGCCGTGTTGGGTAACGGCCGTTTCTTCACCATGCGGCAAAATTACAAGCCAAAAAAGATCAACACCTTTGGCTTTCCCAAACTGTTGCTGCAGCTGGAAGTAGAATATACCAACGGTACAAAGAAAACCATAGTTACCGATGGCTCGTGGAAGATGAATGCCGATGGTCCCATTCGTACCAACAACGAATACGATGGGGAAGAATACGACGCTACAAAAGAAATGACCGGTTGGAACAAGCCCGGTTTTAACGATAAAGGCTGGCAACAGCCGGAGATTGTGCAGGCGCCCGGCGGCCAACTGACTGCCCAAATGAATGAACCCATTAAAATAATGAAGACCATAAAACCGGTGGGCATTACTCAATTGAAACCGGGTGTTTTCATTTTGGATATGGGACAGAATATGGTGGGCCGTTTGCAAATGCAGGTAAAAGCAAGCAAAGGCCGGCAAGTGACATTGCGCTTTGGCGAAAGCCTGCAACCTGATGGCGAATTGTATGTGCGCAACCTGCGCGATGCAAAAGTAACAGACATCTATACAGCTAAAGGCGTAGGTATTGAAACCTGGATGCCCGACTTTGTATACCACGGTTTCCGCTATGTGGAGATCACTGGTTATCCCGGAGCGCCTGCTGTAAATAATTTTGAAGGCAAGGTGATCTTTGATGACCTCGCTACCACCGGCACCTTTGAAACTTCCAACGAAATAGTAAACCGCATTCATCAAAACGCGTGGTGGGGTATCAGCGCCAATTACAAGGGAATGCCGCTCGATTGTCCGCAACGGAATGAGCGCATGCCCTGGCTGGCCGATCATGCCATTGGTTCATTGGGTGAAAGCTTTCTATTTGGCAATGGTAACCTGTATGCCAAATGGCTGCAGGATATTGAAGAAGCCCAAACACCCGAAGGTTCTATCCCTGATGTGGCGCCCGCTTACTGGAATTATTACAGCGATAACATGACCTGGCCCGGCACTTACCTGGTGGTGGCTGATATGCTGTATAACCAGTATGGCGACAAACGCGTCATTGAAAAACATTATGCCTCTATGAAGAAATGGCTGCAATACATGCAGACCAAATTCATGAAGGATTATATTATCGCAAAAGATAAATATGGTGACTGGTGCGTGCCACCCGAATCACCTGAGTTGATCCATTCACAAGACAGCCTGCGTAATACGGATGGCGCCCTCATTGCCACCGCTTATTTCTATCGCATGATGTGGTATATGCAAAAGTTTGCCGGTTTAATCAATCAACCGGAAGATGCGAAAGCTTTTGCCGAACTGAATCAGCATATCCAGGAAGCCTTCACCAAACGCTTCTTCAACAAGCAAAAGAGATCATACAGCAATAATACCGTTACCGCCAACCTGCTGCCATTGTACTTTGGTATTACTCCTGATAGTTTGCGGGAAGGGGTATTCAACAATATCTCCAGTAAGATCTGGACAGCCAATCACGGTCACATCAGTACCGGGGTGATCGGCACGCAATGGCTGATGCGTTGTTTGAGCGAATACAAGCTTCCCGACATGGCCTATACGCTGATCTCCGATACCACCTATCCCAGCTGGGGTTACATGGTGAAACAGGGCGCTACTACCATTTGGGAATTGTGGAATGGCAACACCGCGGCTCCGCTGATGAATTCGCAGAACCACGTGATGTTACTGGGCGATCTGTTGGTGTGGATGTATGAAAATGCAGCTGGGATAAAATCAGATGATTCAGCAACCGGTTTCAAAAAGATCATCATGCAGCCCACGCCGGTAGATGGATTGACATTTGTGAATGCCTCGTATCAATCGGTGCATGGGTTAATAAAAAGCAACTGGAAGAATTCCATCGACCGGTTTACCTGGAATGTGACCATTCCGGCCAACACTACAGCATTGTTATATATACCAGCTGATGATGTGAAGAATATTCTGGAAAGCAATCAACCAATCGCCGGCGCCGATGGTATTCGCTTTGTGCGCATGGAAGGCAAAAAAGCGGTGCTGGAAGTTGGCTCAGGCGACTATTCATTTGTCTCCAACTATACATTCAAAAGCGGTATTGTTACCTCTGCATTTATTTTCGATAAGACTTCTTTCCCCGAAAGTCATGCCGCTACTATTGCTGAAACACCAAAAGGATTAGTGACTGCGTGGTTTGGTGGAACCAAGGAAAGAAACCCCGATGTATGCATCTGGGTAAGTCGCCAGGTAAACAACAAATGGACGGATCCGGTAAACGTAGCCAATGGCATTATCAATGATTCATTACGCTACGCCTGCTGGAACCCGGTGTTGTACCAGGTGCCCAATGGCGAGCTGCTGTTATTTTATAAAGTAGGTCCCAATGTAGCGGGTTGGAAGGGCTGGCTCATCCGTTCTGCCGACAATGGCGTGACCTGGGGCAAACCCGAAGCCCTGCCTGATGGATTCCTTGGACCGATAAAAAACAAACCGGTACTGTTACCCAATGGCGATCTTATTTGTCCAGGCAGCCGGGAAGGCAACGGCTGGACCGTTCTCTTTGAAGTGACTTCTGATTTTGGCAAAACCTGGCGCATGGTTGGACCCATCAACCCTGATAAAAAGATCAGCGCCATTCAACCAAGCATATTGACCTATAAAGATGGCAGGCTGCAGATCCTGTGTCGGAGCAGAACTGCTGCGGTAGTGGAATCCTGGTCAGCAGATAACGGTAAAACCTGGACGCCATTGGCCGAAAGTACGTTACCAAACAATAACTCCGGCACCGATGCAGTGACCCTGAAAGATGGCCGTCAGTTGATCGTGTACAATCATGTGGCAACGCCAAAAGGCGCTTCTAAAGGCGCCCGTACGCCGTTGAATGTGGCGGTATCGCTGGATGGAAAATTATGGCAGGCAGCGCTGGTGCTGGAAGATTCACCGGTGAGCCAGTACTCTTATCCGTCAGTGATCCAGTCTGCCGATGGTATGGTGCATATTGTATACACCTGGCGCCGGCAACGCGTTAAATACGTAAAGGTTGATCCGTCGAGGTTGAAGCTGGTTCCTTTGACTGAATTTCCTTCGGGAAATGTGAGTGGCGATAGTGATTTATAGGAGCAGTTATTAAGTTATTGAGTTCGTTAGTTTATTAGTTGAAAGCCATTCAGAACTCAATAACTAAAGAACTAAAAAACTAACAAACCTGAACAAAGAATATTATGCAAGATATATTGAAGATCAGCTTTCCGGGTAAACTAGTATTTGGAAAAGGAACCTTAGAGCAATTACCTGATGAAGTAACGGCTTTATCCTGCAGCAGGGCATTGATAGTGACCATTACTCCCTTGTTGGGCCAGTTGAAGGGCTTTGTGAGTAAACTGGAAGCAAGCGGCGTACAGGTGCAAACGAATACAAGTATTATCAACGAGCCATCTTTTGCCGAAGTAGAACAACTGTTACAGGAAGTGAAAGGGTTCAACCCCGATGTGGTGATAGGTATAGGCGGCGGCAGCGTGCTGGATGTAGCAAAAATAATTGCGGCGCTCCTCGATAACGAACAGGGATTAAAAGATATAGTGGGTATTGGCTTTTTGAAAAGCCGCCCCAAAAAGCTGATCTGTCTGCCAACAACTTCCGGCACCGGCAGCGAGGTATCGCCCAACTCTATTTTAGTTGATGAAACAGATATCCAGAAGAAG
>JAJKIL010000077.1 GCA_021154515.1 Niastella sp.
AAACAGTGATCGCTGGCTTTTTAGAACCGCTGCCGGTTTTAGTAGTGATCATGACCACGCCTCTGGCGCCGGCAGACCCATACAGGGCGGTAGCGGCAGCGCCTTTCAACACGTTCACGCTTTCAATAATGGCGGGATCAATATCGAGCAGGCGATTGCTGCCGGGACCATTGTTTACCGCACCTGTTTCAGCATTGTTTATTGGAATGCCATCTATTACAATAAGCGCTTCATTATTCCCAACGATCGAAGTAACCCCCCGCACTACAATGCGGCTTGATGAGCCCGGCGCTCCGGTGCTACTGGTTATTTGTACCCCGGCTATTTTGCCCGTCATGGCGTTCAGTACATTCGGTTCTTTGGCCCGCCCCAGTTCATCTGACTTTATTTCCTGCGAACTGAAAGTGAGGTTCCTTTTCTCGCGCTTAACGCCCAGTGCCGTTACCACCACTTCATTCAATGAGTGATCATCGGGCGATAACGTGATGGTCACAAAATCCTGTGCAGCAGTTTTTACTTCACTTTTGTTATAACCAATAGCGGTGATAACCAGTGTGGCATTGGTGGGAACGTTGATCTCGAAACTACCATCGTCGCCACTGCTGATGCCGGCTTTTGAGCCCTTTACCATAATGGAAGCTTTGGGCAGGGGACTACCATTTTCATCCTGTATCTTTCCCCGCAGCAGTTTATTCTGCGCCCACGTACTGGTAAACAAAAACAAGGTTGCAGTCAATACAATGACGCCTGGCAATTTTGGTTGCATGGTATGTTGTTTTGGTTGTATGTTGTAAATGCTACGGCGGGTAGTCGTTAGAGTACAGGACCGGGGTAGGGGAGTAACAGCCAGGGAAAGAAATGAATGCTCCCCGGATGCTTTACGAATTTATATTGGTGTGCCGTAAATGTGTTATTAGTTCTTGACGACTTATTTACCGTAATTGATTAACCCGGGTTTTATCCTGCCCTTTGTCTTTTGCCCTTTGCCCTGCTTATCATGTTCAATTAATCAGTAAATTGAACAACCATTAATATGATATTACGAATGAGTGTCAAAATAAACGTGGATAATACACTTTCAATGGTGCTGATCGATTATCACCATACCGAGACCCTGTATCAACTGGTGAAACTAAACCGCCTGCATTTGCGGGTGTGGCTGCCCTGGGTTGACCAGATGCGCTCTGTAGATGACTTCAGAAAATACATCAACAGCTCAAAACAACGATATGCCAATCATACGGAGATGGGTTATGTGATTATGCAGAACGATGTCATGATAGGGAGATTAGGGTTGTACAACATTGATCTTATTAATAAAAGCGCCTCCATTGGTTACTGGCTCGACAAGGAATGGATGGGTAAAGGCATCATTACCCGGTGCTGCAAAGCCGTCATCGATGAAGGGTTTTCACACCTGCAATTGAACCGCATAGAAATAAGGGCCGCCACCGCCAATGTGAAAAGCCAGGCCATTCCGGAAAGGCTGGGTTTTAAAAAAGAAGGCATCATCAGGCAGGGCGAATTTGTAAACAACGAGTTTGTTGACCTGTATGTATATTCCGTGCTAAAAGAAGAGTGGAAAAAACCCGTATAATTCCTTCCAGGGTAATTAATGGTGATTAATACAATTCTACACGCTGTTGATTTTTATGTACATGGTGATAAGTAAAACTATGTAATCTGATAACAAACAGAAATTTATGCACATACCTCGGGGCCACATAAGATACTAATATATGGGAACGTTTTTCTATCCGTGGGAATGAACGTCCCTTGCCTGATTTGTTTAGCGTTTGATTGTAAAGTGGTTACATCATTGGCACAATTTGAGAGGTGTTTACGCGAACGAACTGGTTACATAACTTTATTTGAGAGAGCCCTATGAACCCAACTTTTACAACCAATTACCGTGAGATGGCCCCCTGGCTGGAAAGCATTTTAAATGACTGCCAGGACGCCGTATTTATTACCGACCGGCATTTTAATTTGCAGCACTGGAACGTGGCGGCTGAAGAACTGTGGTTTAAACAACCCGACAGGCCTGCTAAAAAAAATATAGTTGATCTCCTCAACGGGATGTTTCCCGGGCACCATGAAGTGCACAGCCAGCTGCAAAGGGCTATCGCCCTGGATGAACAGGTGGAAGATATTTTTGTGGCGGCGCCCGATGGCAAAACCTACCGTGTTTCCTGCTATACCCATAAATTTCCGGGAACCTATTATTTGCTCGATGTAGTGATCATCCTGCGCGACCTGCAAGCTACTATTCACCGTAAAAAAGAGATCCGGCCCGGCGTGCTGTATAAAACCCTGCTTAATTCCCTGGAAGAAGGCGTAATGCTGTTACAAGGTGTCCAGGGCACCATCCTCTCTGCCAATAATAAAGCCTGTGAGATCATAGGCTGTACCCACGATCAACTCATTGGAAAGAACCTTATCGATATTGGCGGCAAAGGCTTTAGGGAAGATGGTTTTCCACTGAGCATCCAGGAATATCCCGGCATGATCACCTTGCACACCGGAGAAATCATCCGGCAACGCACCATGGGTTTTACCAATGCCAAAGGCCGGCTTACCTGGCTTTCGGTGAATACCTGTTTGCTGGAAGAATTTAATGAAGCTGTGCCCGGGCTGGTAGGGGTTAGCTTTAGTGATGTTACCGCCTGCAGGGAAGCCGAGTCGCGATTGACTGAAAGTGAATACATGTTTCAGTCATTCATGAACAATACGCACAGCCCCGCCTGGATCATTGACGAAGATGGCTATATCATTTACATGAACGATATTTTTAAACGCGTATGGAAATTGAGCGATAGCCAGCTGTATACCAATATGCGCGACCTGATGCCAAAAGATATGGTGGAGCAGTATATGGCCAACAATCAACGCGTGCTGGAGACCGGTCAGCCGTTGATTACCCTCGAAAACTCGCTGCGGCAGGATGGTACGCCGGGCGTGTACCTCGTATTCAAATTTTTGCTGCAAACCTCCACGCCTAAACGGCTCATTGGCGGACAATCCATCGACATCACGGAGGAGAAAAGAGCGCAGCAGGAGATCCTGAAAGTAAACGAACGGTTTTATTATACAACCAAGGCCACTTCAGATTACATCTGGGACTGGAATATTGAAAAAGGAACTATTTACCGAAGCGAACCATTCAACCGGTTAACGGGCTATACCCAGAACGATATGAACCTTGACTGGTTGCTCGAAAAAATACACGTTGATGACCGCCAGCGGTTAATGGATCATATCAATGCCTGTTTACTGGCGAGAAATAATTACTGGCATGATGAATACCGGTTCCTTTGTGCCGATGGAACTTATAAACATTTGTCAGATAAAGGATACATCATTTACAAGGATGGTGTAGCGGTTCGGGCCATTGGGGCCATTCAGGACCTTACCGAAAAAAGAAAGCTGGAAGCCGAACTGGAGCAGCAAAAAGAAAAAGAACGCCTGCGTATTAACCAGGCGATGATTGCCGGGCAGGAATATGAACGCAATGAAATATCAAAAGAGTTGCACGATAATGTGAACCAGATCTTATCATCGGCCATGATTTTGTTGAGCACGGCCAAAGGCCAGGGTGATGAACAGGATCAACTGCTTGGTAAAACATCCCAATACATAAACCTGGCTATCCAGGAGATCCGAAAGATCTCCAAGTCACTGAACTCTTCCATCATTAATGAGGTTGGGTTTATTGACCCGGTGGAAGACATCATCAAGAATATGCAACTGGTGCGGCCTATGGTTGTTGATTTTGAATGCGATCCTGAACTGGAAATAGAACTGGCCCACGACGTGCAGTTGATGATGTACCGTATCATCCAGGAGCAAACCAATAATATCATGCGGTATGCCGAAGCAGGGTATGTACGCATCGCCATTGAGAAGGCTGATAATGAATTAAGCCTGGTGATACAGGATAATGGAAAAGGTTTTGATGCCACAAAGCCAACAAATGGCATTGGACTGTTGAACATTCTTAATCGGGCAGAAACATTGGGTGGAACCCTCACCATCGACACCAAACCGATGGGCGGCTGCCGTCTCGAAGTGCAAATTCCTTTGGATTAGCTTTTAAATTTTAAGGTTTAATGTTGAATGTCTAAAGAGAAAGGTCGTTGAAAATCGGAGCGCTGCATACAATAATGCTTCCCGAAGTTCAACGACCTTACACTTAGAACTTAAAACGTTCAACTTAAAACGTTCAACTATTATGGTATCGGCTCTGTGGCGCCGCTTGTCATCCAGGGCAGATTGAATTTATGGAACTCGATAGAGCGATGGCTGTTCTGGCTGTCACCTGTGTTCTCATTGACCTCGATAAGCGCGCCAATAGTATAATCGGCTGTTTTTACCATGCTGCTATAACCACCCTTCCCTTGCGCGTATGCTTCATCATCGGTTAACCAGTCATAGATCTTACGGCTGAGGGGCCAGGTAACGCCGCCATCATAACTAATACGTACCCGCATTTTACACCGGGTTTCGGTGCTGGCCGAATTCAGCACCATAATACGATCGGGTGAACCGGTGTAGCGAACAATAGAACCTTCGCAAGCCGGGTCAAGCAGTGTATCGTCGGGAGCAAATGCACTAAAGCTACCGGTGATAGTGCCGCGCGATACCCAGCGCCGTTTGGCGGTTGCCCAGGAAGTACTGGTAGCCCGATCGTTACGCATCAGGCGGCCATCATTCAGTTCAACAATAGCGCCCTCACTGGTGCCGCCGGGTATCGGTTTATACTGCCAGGTAGCGCCATGATCGGTGCTGTAAATATTTCTGCCGATGGCAGGAATAACCAGTGTGCCATTGGTGGTTTGAATACCAACGCCGGGTCCCATGGCATCCCAGGTATAACCAGGGGGCAACAGGGTGCTGGTCATATCAGTAGGCGTGGTGAAATTAAGGCCATCGTCATCGCTGTAAGAATAATATACTTTGCGATCGCCCCAGGTATTTATTTTTTCATAGCCATCGGTACCGCCCTGATTCTTGGTGGCGGAATTCCAGCTCATAAATACCCAGATGCGGCCGGTGGTGCGGTCAACAACCGACGTGGGATTACCCCAGGTGCCTTGTCCGGCCCCTACCACTTCCATCATGGCCGACCAGGTGACGCCATTGTCGGTAGATCGTTTGTACTCCACGTTAATGTTGCCATAATCCTTGTTGGCGGCCATGCGTCCTTCTACAAAGGCAAGCAGGGTGTTGTCATTGGTACGAACAATAGAGGGGATCCGGAAAGAATGATAGCCATCGGCGCCGCCATCAAACAGTTTGATGTAGGTATGGGTTTGGGTGGCTTCGGTAGCCGCAACGCGATCATCATTGGGGGCGGTTCCTTTTTCGGTAACTCCTTTTTTGCAGGCGGTGGCCGATAACGCCATCACGGTGATGATGGTGAACAGGCGCGGCAATCGGTTAGTCCGTTTGTTCTCCGGGCATTTTGTTTGTTTCATTTTTCAGGTTTTAATGTTTGAAGAAAGTGTGCCCGGCGTAGAAGGTAGCACCGGGACACAACTTTCCTATCTTACCATTTGGGTTTTCGTACCTGTCCATATCCGCCGCCTTTTGGCCGGTCTTCAAAATGCAGGTGCGGACCGGTAACATTACCGGTAGCGCCTACTTCTCCTAATTTTTGACCAGCCACCACTTTAGTGCCGGTGCTTACGGAGCGAACGGATAAATGGCAATACACATAATCGCGGCCGTTGGAGGCACGCAACCCGATCCACCGGCCATAGGCCCCACCGTTATTGTTCGACCAGGCAATGGTGCCGTCAAGCACGGCCACTACTTTGGTGCCGGTAGGAGAGGCATAATCATCGCCCGTATGATATCCGGCGGCATAACGCGGATCTTTTACCCCAAAAGGGTAGGTGACGGTATAACCTGGCACCGGTGATTTTACTCTGGCAGCAGCTGCTTCAACTGCAGCAGTAGCAGGCGTAGGAACATTTTCTGTAGTTACCTCCGGATCGGGAACCGGTGTTTGTGCCATTTCCGAATCCTGTGCTTCCGGGGTTGCTGCTGAATTCTCTGCCTTGTTACACGACAGTACTGTTAACATAAGTGCCAAAAGACCTAAGGACATGTTTCTTGCGGTGTTTCTTTTCATAGTATTTGTTGTATTTAAAAAGAGATGATTATTTAACGATTAGCAATTTCTTACTGGTTGATTTTCCACTAGCGTTCAACCGGATCGTTACGTTATAGATACCGGGTTTCAACCCACTGGTATTGATGGTAAGGCGGTTCAAGCCTTGTTGCAATACCACATTGCGTTGCTGGGCTGCCTGTCCAAAATTGTCGCTTACTACAATGCTGGCAGGTTGCGATGCATCAGCAAGCGTATACTCGATCGTGATAGCGCTTCCGGTGGCCGGGTTGGGTGCTATTTTTAATGAACCTGGCTCCGTAATGTGGGTATCGTTGGTATTGCTGTTAACCAATGCGCCGCTGCTGGTTTGAATAGCAGCACTGTCCGGGTTGTAATAATGATTCAGGATCCAGGTATAGGTTTGATCGGTACCCCAGAAGCTGGAACCCCATTGGCACATACCACGGCCATGACCGCTTTTAGTTCTGCCTGCACAACGGGAATCAGCAATACAGGGATAATCAGTGCTGGTGCCACTGAAGCCATCACCGCAACCGGCGTTATTTGATTCGGCGCAATACTCTGCTTTATAGATTGCTCCGTTCTTTATTAATACGATACCGGCTGTTGCGATCGCTGCATTCT
>JAJKIL010000078.1 GCA_021154515.1 Niastella sp.
GCAGCATCAGTGTTAACGGAAACGGGGTGTTGATTGATCAGTTGAAACAAATTTTAGTATCGCAGAAATAACCTGCAGCCATGCAGATGGACAGGTGACTTGTAAGTTGTATAGCCTTGAGAATTAAAGTAGTTCCGCCCGTGCGGCGGGACTACTTTTTCAACCAGTTGGTTTATGACTGCGATAATAACAGTAAGTAAAAAGCAGTGTATGAAAACTGAAGTGATTAGCATTATTGAAACAGAGCTCATACAAACCTTTGATGAATTGTTCAAATGGTTTAATATTGATAGGGAATTATTGAATTATGCGCCTAATAATAAAGGTTGGAGCATTCGTAAGATCCTGGAGCATATTTCATTGACTAATCAGTATTTGCTGATGTTAATCAGCAAGGGCGCCAGGAAGGCGCTGGAAAGGTCAAGGAAAGAAAATTATGCAGAAATGTTGGTTGATTACGACCTGGATTGGCAACGAATGAAAATAATTGGCCAGCATAATTCATTTGTGTGGAACCGCCCTGGCCATATGGAGCCGCGCGGCAAAAGACAGGTTGCCGATATTCGGAATGAGTTGGAATCACAATTGCAGCAATGCCGTATACTGTTACAAAAAATGCCCCACGGCGAAGGCGCTTTGTATAAAATAATGATGAGCGTTAATAACCTGGGTAAAATAGATGTGTACCATTATATTTATTTCCTGGTACAACATGCAAAAAGACATATCACCCAAATGGAAGGAGTTGAAGTTGAATTCAACCTGGGTGTTTAAAAAATAATTTATGGCGAAATTAAAAATTTCAGGTAAGGAATTAAGAGCTATAGGATATCCCGAAGGGCCCGTGATAAGCATAGCGATGAATTTGATGGAGAAGAATTACAAGCATGAGAAAAAGGAGGATGTGATGGAGTTATTGAAAAAAATATTGAGTGCACCCGTGGAGTATGAAAATGACGCGGTGCTTGGTTTGATAGCTGAACAATTGATACCTAAAAAAGAAACCGAACCCGGCGAAGCCATTGAATTGAATGCTACCGGTATTCATTATAATGTATTCGGTGGTGAACATATTGAAGAAGGCGCTACGCATCAAATGCAACTGGCCTCCCGCTTACCTATTAGCGTAGCAGGCGCCTTAATGCCCGATGCGCATGCCGGCTATGGCTTGCCAATAGGCGGGGTGCTGGCAACAGAGAATGCGGTGATCCCTTATGGCGTAGGCGTTGATATTGGTTGCCGGATGTGTTTAAGCGTTTTCCCAATTAATCCAAAAGAACTGGTGCAACGGGAACATTTCTTTTCACGCGAATTAAATGAAGCCACTTTGTTTGGTAGTCCCGGTTTGTTTGACAATGCTACCGACCATGAAGTGATGGAACGCGCAGCGTTTGATGAACTGCCTTTATTGAAAGCGTTACAGGCAAAGGCCTGGAGACAATTGGGATCGAGCGGTTCAGGAAACCATTTTGCAGAGTTTGGGATTATAGAAGTAGGTGAGAAAGATGCGATTCTGGGTATCGATGCTGGTACGTATGTAGGATTATTGACCCATTCCGGTTCAAGAGCCCTGGGTGCTAATATCGCCAACCACTATACTAAAATAGCAAGAGAGAAAAGACGGTTACCCGGTGAAGCGGCTAATTTGGCCTGGTTGAATTTAGATGAACAGGAAGGAATGGAATACTGGATGGCGATGAACCTGGCTGGGGATTATGCATCTGCCTGTCACCATGTTATACATGCTAAACTTGCCAAAGCGATAGAGGAACAGCCATTGACCATGGTTGAGAACCACCACAATTTTGCCTGGAAGGAAATGATGATCGGTCCTGATGGAAAAATGAAGGAACTGATCGTTCACCGTAAAGGGGCTACACCTGCTGGTAAGAATGTGTTGGGGATCATTCCCGGTTCAATGACCGCGCCTGGCTTTATTGTAAAAGGTAAAGGAGAAACAGCTTCTGTTTCCTCTGCTTCACATGGAGCCGGTAGAAAAATGAGCCGGACCAAAGCATTAAATTCCATTACGCAAAAAGAACTGAAAGATCAATTGCAGCGGCATGGCGTGAAATTGCTGGGTGGCGGATTGGATGAGGCGCCGAATGCCTACAAGGATATTGAAGTTGTGATGAAAAGCCAATCGGCATTGGTGGATGTAGTAGGTAAATTCTCCCCCAAAATTGTTAGAATGGATGGAACCGCGCCAAAGAAATGGCAAAAAACTAATTCCATGGACGGTGAGTAATATGATATATGTCGTCACGGTTCAACCGGGACGGCATTGTCATTTACAAAGTTGAGGTATCAGTGTTTGATATCATGTCGAAAAGATAAGAAAGCGGACATTGCTCCAGGATAATCCGGTGCGATTGTCCGCTTTCTTCTTTCCATTTTATTAACCTGATAGTATCACCCTCTATTTCGATACCGGTTATATCACCATCAGCAAAGCAACAACAGCCGCTGTTGAAATACGAAGGGATCACCATGGTCTTGTGAAATTGTTTACCGGCATATTCCACTTTTCTTCTTTCCAGTTCTGCCTCTATGCTTTGTATGGCTGCTGCATCCTGGTTGGCCCTGGCTTTTTCCAATGCTTTGTTAAGCCGTTCTATATGATTGAGCGAAGCGAATACCGGTTTATGTGTGTGGCCCGAAATGAACACCAGGTCTTTTTGCGTGGCGCTCCATTCGTACATAATGATGTTGTGTTTATCAACCAGCTCAAATGAGTCGGAGGTTGAATTGATGCTGATCTCCAGAAAGCGTTGCAGCGGCGTCCAGATGGCGGCTACAAACCAGGTGCTGAAGGCATTGCCATCGCTCCTTTTATCGCCCTGGTGGCCATGCGTGCAAAAGATGGAATAAGGGCGGTTATTATAGGTAGTGGTAAGTAAAATACCCTCATATATTTTAAGCTTGTCGCCAAAAACAGGTTTTAAAAAGCGGGTGCGGGGAAAGTCAAATTTCCATTGAAGATCATGATTGCCAAAAGTGCGGTAATAGCGGTTCTGCTGCAGAAAGCGTAGTTCAGCCCCAAAGTCGGGCTGGTTCTTCTCCATCACTATATCCGGTTTGTTCTCCCATAACTCCTCACAATCGCCCAAGTTGATAAAGTGAAAGCCATTCTCATAATAATAGTTCAGCGCGTTCAAATAATTCTTTTCAGCCAGCCTAAAATCATCGGCGGCATCTCTTGCGCCTTTGTGTTCATCAGAAAAAATGACAAACTTCCCGCTCGACAGATCGAAGGGGACAATGAGGCCACTGCTGCTTTCTTTTTTGTTTTGAATGTTCTTGAGTAACGCTGATAATGAGGCAAATACCTGAGCTTTTTGGGGTGAGGACGACATGCGCTCTGCCAGCCAGGTAACAGGTTTTTTAAATAAGCGTTGCAACAATTTTTTCATACTCAAAAATCAGGTTTTTTTCAATTGCCTGAAATTTATTACTTTAGTAAGATAGCAATTCACAGTCGTTTATAATTTAATACGGTTGACTGTTAACAAGGCATTAAAAACGGTAAAGCCTGATTCTCTCCCGAATCCCTGCCCAACTATTTCAAACAGGCAGTTCGATCGATAAAATAACCAGAATTGTCTGCGAACAAAATAAAAGTTCAGATGAAACAACTATCGTTTGTTCCCCCCGCTAATTTACAACGTTGGTTTTGGGTACTGCTTGCTATCAATTGTGTTTTCATTATAGCTTCGAATTGGTATATGCAGCCATTGGCCACAGCTGAAATTGTTCGGTTTGAGCTGGCCAAAGATCTGAAGGTGGCAGAAAAAATAATCCAGTACTGGGACACATATGGTAAACTGCACCACGCCATCATTGGCATTTATATAGATTTTCTGTTTATAGTTTTATACACTTCCGGTTTGTCGGTAGCCTGTATGTATTTTGGCCGGTTAAGCGGCCATGAAATACTGATGCGCATGGGAAAGTTTATTACCTGGTTGTTGATAGTGGCCGGTATTTGCGATGTAATTGAAAACATTGCCATGCTAAAAAGTCTGCAGGATGTGCCAACCCATTGGTCGGTATTGCTGGCCTACGATATGGCCACTACCAAGTTCTCCATGGTAATTTTGTCGGCCTTGTACATAGCCATCTGCCTGGTGTTTCGCCTGCTGCGAAAGATTGTATTATGATAGTTCGGGCTTATACTTTTATATAGATCTTCTTTTTATCCATATAATACACGATCAGCCAGTAAAAGGCGATCATACAAATGGCATATAGTAACGAACCGTTTTTGAGGTTAGATGAGACAGGTTTGCAAATATGCTCATAGAACCAGGGAAAGGCGCTTGTATATACCTTCCTGCCTTCATTATCTAAATGATCTACCCAGCGGAAAAGGGCAATTATGCGTGGTAAAAAACCACTCAGGAAAAATATGAACAGTGCATTTTTTCCAAACACATCAAACAAGCGGCTCCATGCTCCTTTCGCTTCTTTAAATTCAATCAGGAAAATACATAAAGAAAGCACCAGTATAGCCAGTCCGGTGGTATAGAGCACATAGGAGCTTGTCCAGATCTTTTTATTAATGGGGAACACCATGTCCCAGGCATAGCCGGTAAAGATGAGGATACAGCCGGCAACAAACAGGTGCGACAGCATATCAAAATTCTTTCCTTTTTGCTGAATGTAAAAGCCCACAAAATAGCCAAAGATCACCTGTACAATGGAAGTAAGCGTACTGGTGATACCTTCGGGATCAAACGCTACGCCTTCGCCATGATACATATGTGATTCGCCCAGGATGGCTTTATCTACACCCAATCCAAAATAACCGTTCAGGCTGTATGGGTCGGCTGCATTTCCGAAGAACATACACAATACCCAGTAACCCAGCAACAGTACGATAGCGCTTACAAAAGCGCCGCGTATTTTAAAGAAATAAATGATCAGCGATGCAAAAAAGTAGCTGAGTGCTATACGTTGTAATACACCCAGAATACGGATCCCTATCAGGTTGCCATTGGCGCCTGCATATTCCCATGCTTTAAAGGTGAGGTGATCATTGTCCCAACGGATAAAAGGCGACCAGTTCAGAAAGAACCCTATGAGAAATATGAGGCACGAACGAGTGATAACTTTTTTAAGAAAGGCTGCAGTGCCTGCTTCCTGAAGCC
The DNA here is from genome assembly GCA_021154515.1 of Niastella sp. GTDB lineage: Bacteria > Bacteroidota > Bacteroidia > Chitinophagales > Chitinophagaceae > Niastella. Next base: position 5,151 of record JAJKIL010000078.1, read on the forward strand.
GGGGCATTACAAACGCCAGGGCATTCCCTACGGCAAACAGAAAAAATGGAAAAACCAGATCGGTAGGCGTACAACCATGCCAGGGCGCATGTTCAAGCGGAGCATACAGGTTTGACCAGCTTCCGGGATTATTCACCAGTATCATAAAAGCAACCGTAGCACCCCGGAAAACATCAAGGGAATAGAAGCGTTTTTGCAAGGTATTACATTTGATAGGAAAGATAAGGAACCTGTAAACAGGAAACAAGATATTGAAAGCACAGCAGGCATTTCTCTATCTGTAAAAGACATGCGGTTTTCTGCGAACAAGTGGTAGCTTATGTCAGATAACAATATTTATTAAATCGTGTACGTTTTTGGCGTGACCTATAGAAACCTACTGGCGCACAATTGGTCATTATTCAGAAAGATAAATAATTACTTTTCTTTAATGATACCGTGATGGGGGTATTAGTCTTTCCTCTGTTTATAATCGGGTTTTTGCTTGGCCAAAATAATACCTGGGGTTTACAACTTGTGAAAGATTGATTATAGAAATGATTTACCTTGCGCCAATCGTAAAAAAGGGTTGAATTGGCGTGTTAATTCTTTTTAATGTGTTTTTTAGTTTATTGATAACAGATTGGGACTGAGAAAACGGCATTTTTGGTTGAAAAATAATAGTTTAAGATTTTTTACACATGTTTATACA